>NZ_JBCFYD010000002.1:1200000-1500000 GCF_038594945.1 Fodinibius sp. Rm-B-1B1-1 | reverse complement strand
CGAACTGTTCGCGCGTTGCAGAAGAATAATCTCCCTTTGTTATTAGCGAATATTCAACCTGTATCCGAAGTCACAACCGACTGGGATATGGATGACCTAACCTATAACCAGGGTATTCATGGTGCACAAGATATGGCAAATGCCATTTTGCGAACCTGTGGTGACAATTTCGAAGTGATTTCTGCTGATTGGAAAAGCGATGAGTTTGAAGATTATGTTGGAGATTGGGCTCATGCAGCGCAGGCGGCCTCTGAATTAAGACAGATGAAGATCGCTTCTATTGGGAAAATGCACGGTATGGGAGATACGCTTTCTGATGAGGCAGCATTTACCCGCATCATTGGTCCCGAAGTTAACCGAGAATATATGGGGCAAGTATTTCGAAATATGGAATCGGTCTCCAAAGAAGAAGTTGAAAGCCAAATGGCTATAGAAAGAGATCGTTTTGATGTCGATGATGATATGCCTGATGAAAACTTTCGTTATGCTGTGCGCATGTATTTGGGCTTTAAGAAGTTTTTAGAAGATGGAAACTATCGAGGCTTTTCAGCCCATTTTGATACCTTCAAAGGGGATGGACGTTTTGAACAGATCAATATGCTTGCGGCCTCGAATTTGATGGCTGAAGGCTATGGTTATGCCGCTGAAGGAGATACCAATACGGCCAGTATGGTCGCAGCGGGTCATATCCTCGATGAGGATGCCCATTTTACTGAAATGTATGCCATGGATTTTAAGCGTGAATCGATGCTTATGAGTCACATGGGGGAAGGAAATTGGAAGGTTGCCCGTAAAGATGAACCTGTTCGTTTGGCCAACCGGGAGTTGGGAATCGGAGACTTGAATAATCCCCCAACAACGGTATTTCGCGTGGAACCGGGTCCTGCAACGATTGTTTCGTTAGTCCATATCGAGGGAGAAGAATTTCGATTAGTGACAGCACAGGGTGAGGTATTAGATTCTAAAAAATATCCTACGATAGAAATGCCGTATTTCCATTTTAAACCGGATTCAGGATTGCGTGCCTGCAACGATGCTTGGCTTAAAGCTGGTGGAACTCATCATCAAACACTGTTGATGGGTGATCAGCGCCAAAAATGGCAAATGCTCTGTAACATTCTCGATATCGAATATCTTGAGGTTTAATGATTTACCCTGACCACATGGTGGGAGGTATAATGCTGTAGTTGACTGTATACTTTGAACGGTCAATACTTTTGTGGATTGGGATACAAATAAAATACTAACAAAAATCATCTACATAGGAGTTTTATGGGAACATTAGCAGCAATTGATTGGATTGTTATTGGGCTGTATTTCTTGCTGATTGCGGGATTGGCCTGGTGGGTAATAAATCAAAAAACAGACACAACAACCGATTATTTTCTTGCCGGTCGGCATTTGGGGTGGATTATTGTTGGTACCTCAATATTTGCTTCAAACATTGGTTCTGAGCATCTGGTGGGGCTTACCGGAACGGGGGCTACTGATGGTGTAGCAATGGCACATTACGAGCTGCATGCCTGGTGTTTGTTGATTTTAGGATGGGTGATGTTGCCATTCTATATTCGCTCACGTGTTTTTACGATGCCTGAATTCCTCGAAAAACGGTTTTCACCCATGGCTCGGACGGTGCTCTCGGGAGTGTCATTATTGGCATACGTACTTACTAAGATTGCAGTAGGTATTTTTGCCGGCGGTATTGTATTCAGTGTTTTGATGCCTGAACTTTCTTTTATGGGGATGAATAGTTTTTGGCTCGGTTCGGTGCTTGTTATTGTATTTACTGGGTTATATACGGTGCTGGGTGGGCTTCGTGCCGTAGCTTACACCGAGGCCGTGCAAACCCTGGTACTTATTTTTGGGTCGGTTATGGTACTGTATTACGGCTTGGACGCAATTGGTGGTTGGAGTCGTCTTGTTGAAGTTGCAGGACCTGAAATGTTTGACCTCTGGAAACCAATCGTCCCTGAAGGGACTGAGGCTACGTGGGCTCCTGTGATGGGAGAGGATCAAATGGCATGGTATTTTAACAGCAACTATCCTTGGTTGGGTATGTTGTTTGCTGCTCCTATTGTAGGTTTATGGTACTGGACTACCGATCAATATATCGTTCAGAGAGCTTTAGGTGCGCCGAATGAAAAGGAAGGTCGTCGAGGAACTATTGCGGCTGCTTTCTTGAAATTGCTGCCCGTATTTTTATTTATCATCCCCGGGATTATTGCTTTTGCATTGGCAAAATCTGGGGATTTAGCGATTATGCAGCAAGAGTTGCTAAATGAGCAGGGAGAGATTATTAATCAAAATGCCCAAGCTTCCTTTCCGTTATTAGTGGCTCATATTTTACCTGTAGGCATCCGTGGTATCGTTGTCGCAGGACTATTAGCTGCTTTGATGAGTTCATTAGCCGGTGTATTTAATGCCTCGTCAACACTTTTTACCATGGACTTTTATAGCAAATTTAAACCCGAAGCATCCGAAGAGCATCTTGTATGGATGGGACGTCTTGCTACGGTTGTCATGGTTGTTATTGGCTTACTTTGGATACCGGTGATTCAAGGAAGTCGCGGATTATATGATTACTTGCAAGGTGTACAGGCGTATTTGGCACCGCCTATATTTGTGGTCTTTTTCTTTGGAATCTTTTTCAAAAGACTCAATAAGCAAGGGGCATTATGGGCACTGTTTGTAGGATTATTTCTGGGACTATTCAGATTGGCTATAGACACACCCGTAATGTTGGGAGATATGTCTTATGCCGAAGGGTCATTCTTTTGGATTGTCAATAATATCTTCTTCCAATATTATAGCCTGTTTATTTTCTTAACCTGCATTGCAGTAATGTTTGGTGTAAGTTATGCAACAGAACCTCCAAAATATGAGAAAATATCTGGATTGACTTACGGTACACTTACCGAAGAAGATAAACGTAAATCTCGTGAGAGTTGGAACTGGGTAGATGTAACACTATCTGTATTACTGGTAGTCGTAATTGGATTTATCTACATCTATTTCAGTTAGAGAGAGTGGAAATATTTATAAATAGAAAGGTCCGTCGAAAATATCGACGGACCTTTTTTATTAGAAAAGACGCTCTAAGTGAGGGGGTAATTATTTTTTCAGAGAATAAATTAATTCAGTGGTTTGTTGAACGGTAAGGTCAACAAAGTTATTAATGGTCATCGCACAGGGAGATAACTCTTCATTTGTATGGGTTGTCAGTACACCTACTACCTCTGCTCCGGCTTTGCGACCTGCTGCTACCCCCGAAACGGAATCCTCAAAAACAATACAGTTAGTAGGTTTTTTATTTAGGTGATCAGCAGCCTTTAAATAAACCTCAGGATCAGGTTTACCGGTGGTAACGTGTGAAGAATCCAAGATAGCATCAAAATAATGGGCTATAGAGAGTCCAGACAGAATATAATCGGCGTTTTCGCCGGGTGCTGATGTTGCAACAGCCATTGGGATATTGTTGTTTTTTAACTCATCCAAAAAGCTATGAATACCTTCAACAATGTGATCTTCTGGTGCAAACATATCACGAAACATCTGCTCCTTCTCATCTGCGAGTTCTTGGAGTTTTTTATCACTGATTTTTCCAAAAAGTTCAGGTATCCATTCTTTATTTGTACGACCGTATAATCGGTTTTCAAGAAAAGTTTTGGATACATCCTGATTATGTTTTTTACAAAATATTTGGATGGCTTTTTTATGAGCAGGATTGCTATCAACAATTACACCATCCATGTCAAAAATTACTCCAGGTGTGTTAGCCATTTTATTTAGATTGGTATATATATTCGCTTTTTGAGATAAATTTTAAGGAAGTACAACTTCAAAGCATCGGAATCCATTCCGTGTTAATAAGAGAATCCAGATAAAATAGTAAATGGTTAAAGTGAAATTTCGGGCCAGTTGTTATCCCAATTTATTTGACGGATGATTAGCTTGGCTTTTCCTTCATCAGATTTGTCATAGCCATGAAAAATAAGGTAATCAGTACCATTAAAGGTGTAAGCAGCTTGATGTCCTACCGCAGCCCAGTTTTCATCCTCTTTGGCAATAAGTGTTCCTCCACCATGAATTAATTTTTCACCAGATTTATCCAAGTATGGACCAGTAATATTTTTGGATCGGCCTACTTTAATTTTATACGAGCTATTAAGGCCACGGCAACAACGATCCATAGAAACAAAGAGGTAATAGTAGTCGTTCTTTTTAAAGATAAATGGAGCTTCTACGGCACCATTTTCCATATTTTTATTTGCTTCGAGCAAATCTTCAGAGTACAATTTTTCATAGTTCAACTCGGGATTAGCTGCATCGCCTGCATCGCGTTCATCTACCTTCCAATGACGATGTCGAGCAGCAATAGTGTGCCATTCTTGCTTTTGTGGTGCTTCGACAACTTCGGTAAGGGTATCCTTTAGTTTTACTATTTTTAATCCCATCCAAAAAGAGCCAAATGATAGCCATGGTGTGCCCTCATCGTCAAATGCCAGGTTAGGATCAATGGCATTCCACATATCACGCCCTGGCACTGATTGTACAACAATACCTTGGTCCACCCATTCAAAGTCAGGAGACTCGGGATTTAGGGTCTTATTTGTGGCAACTCCAATTGCTGAATTATTGCGACCAAATTGAGAAACTGAATAATAAAGGTAAAAAGTGCCGTTGTGTTCAGCGATATCAGGGGCCCAAATCACATTGTCGAAATTAGGGACAAGTTCCAGACTCCACTCTGGGGCGGAATCGAAAACAGGGTCTTCGGGTTGCCAGTTCTTCATATCTGGAGAAGACCAAACAGCTATACCCTTGCCGGTTCCAAAGGCGTAATACGTGCCGTCATCCTCGATCATAACCGGATCATGAATAGGAATTTGATCTCGATCTGACTGGGCTTGAGTCGGTTCTATCGTTAAACTGATTAGTGCAGCAAAGCTTAGTACAAAAACAATTAGTAAGCGTTTCATGGCAATGTATTGTTAGTGTTTAAGGATACATATTTTAGAATATTGTTATAGCGAAATAGTTGGCCAGCCATCATCCCAAGAAATTTCCTTGATGATAAGTTTGGCATTGCCCTCATCCGAATTATCATAGCCGTGAAAAACCAGGTAGTCGGTGCCGTCGAACGTATAAGCGGCATTATGTCCTACAGCGGCCCATTGCTCATTACCTTTAGCTACCAAGGTTCCACCGCCGTGTGTCATTTTGCGATTAGCTCGATCGCGATATGGACCGGTGATATTACGGGATCGTCCCACTACAATTTTATAGGTACTTTCTTTGCCAGAGCAGCACTGATCCCAAGATACAAACAGGTAATAATATCCATCTTTCTTGAAAATAAATGGGGCTTCTATATCTCCATTGGAACTATTCCCCGCATCACGCTCATCTAATTTCCAGTAACGATGCCGGGATGCTATGGTTTGCCAAGATTCAAAAGCAGGGGCAGTTTCTGTGAGGTTATCTTGGAGTTGAACGGTCTTAATTCCCAACCAATACGAACCAAAGGTAAGCCACGGATTGCCTTTCTTATCGAAGGTTAGATTAGGGTCAATGGCATTCCACATATCGCGACCAGGTACAGATCGTACAACTATGCCCCGATCTTTCCATTCAAAACCGGGGGCATCCGGATCAAGTGTTTTATTAGTGGCTACGCCGATGGCAGAATTGTTGGTGCCAAATCGAGAAACGGAGTAGTAGAGGTAGTAGGTATCGTTATACTCAACAATATCTGGTGCCCAAATGTGATTCCTAAAATTGGGGTGTGTTTCTGTAGTCCAATTAGGGGCATTTTTGAAAACCGGTTTCTCACGTGTCCAATCCTCCAGATTGTTGGATGATTGCACGGAAATCCCCCGACCCGTACTGAACAGATAGTACGTACCATTCTCTTCAATCATTACCGGATCATGCACATGGGTACTTTGTGATTGGGCGGTATTAGGAATAAAGAAGTTAATTACAAATGTGAGAGAAAACAGAATAATCCATCGTACTGATAAATACGAATTCATAGGCATTATGGTCACAAATGGAATATGCAAAGTGTTTAAAATACACTTATTAATAGGCATTTATTGTTATTTTTGCAAGCAGTTAATTTTTGTTGGAATGTGCAGGGGATAATAGCTGTTGCTAAGCTCAAGACAGTTTGAATAATTTTACTTTATGAAAAACATCAACAGCAAACGAGTTTTTAAGCGAAATGAGAAAGAACCGCATCCTGATGGGGATTATGTGCTATATTGGATGCAGATCAATCGTCGATTTCAGTATAATTATGCTTTGGAATATGCAGTGGGTTGGGCTAACAAGTTGGGGAAGCCGTTGCTTATTTATGAAGGGTTGAAAAGTGACTACCCGTGGGCGTCAGATCGTTTCCATCACTTTCTGATGGAAGGAATGCAGGAAAATAGGGCGATTGCAAAAGAAAAAGACTTAAATTATTACTCTTATGTTGAAGATGGATCTGGTACTGGCAGTGAGCTTTTTTATGAGTTAGCGGATAAGGCCTGTACCATTATTTCGGATGAGTTTCCGGTATATATTATTCGAAAGCATAACGAAAAAGTCGCCCCCAAATTAGAGGTCCCCTATGTCACGGTAGATACAAATGGGATTATCCCATTAGGATTAACGGATAAAGCGCCTTACAATGCCTATTTTTTCCGGAAGATTATGCAGCGTAATTTTGTGGAGGGTTTTACGCATCCGCCGAAGAAAGATCCGTTGGATGATTTAGAAAATGAAAATACTATTTCTTTTGATGATGAGTTTTTGACGAAATACCCACCGGCAGATGAAAAACTTGAAGACCGTGAATCATTTATCAGCTCATTGCCTATTAATCATGAAGTTGGCAAGATTGATTTGCAGGGGACACGTCAGGCAGCGCTTGATAAGTTGGAAGAATTCATTCAATGTAGACTTTCAAAATATGATAAGCATCGCAACGATCCTGATATCAATGCGACCAGTGGACTCAGCCCATGGTTGCATTTTGGTAAAATATCAGAATACGAAATAGTGGATGCCGTACTTGACCATCAGCCTAAGGGGTGGGATTTGGATAGTATAACCTTTAATAAAGGATCTACGGGTGGTTTTTTTAATGGAGACCCTAACATTGACGCTTTTTTAGACGAAGTTATTACATGGCGGGAGGTTGGTTTTCATTTCGCGCATCACGAATCGGAATATGATCAGTACGATTCTCTGCCGGATTGGGCGCTTAAAACGTTGGAAAAACACAAGGAAGATCCCCGGGAATATGTCTATGAGTTGGAGGAATTTGCCCAATCACAAACGCATGATGAAATCTGGAATGCCGCGCAGACGCAGCTCAGAGAGGAAGGAGAAATGCATAATTACCTGCGGATGCTTTGGGGTAAAAAAGTGCTTGAATGGACGCCCAATCCTGAAATTGCGTTGGCCTATCTGATTGAGCTAAATAATCGTTATGCAATCGATGGCCGCGATCCCAATAGTTATTCGGGTATTTTCTGGATTTTCGGTCGTTTTGATCGCGCTTGGCAAGAGCGTCCTATATATGGCAAGGTACGCTATATGACCAGCGACAGCACACGGAAAAAGTTGAAGCTAAAAAAATACTTAGAGAAGTATGGAAACCAGCAAACACTGGATGTATAGATCAGCTGCCTAAAGCTTTTGAATTAAAGCTGTAACCAATTTTGCAAAATCATCTTTACGGGCATCGGCGGCTTTTTTTACTTCTTTGTGATCCAGTTTATCGCCGGTTACACCGGTAGACATATTAGTGATCAATGAGATTGCGGCACTTTTAAGATCTAATCGAGCAGCCTCAAAAAGTTCAGTGGCAGTAGACATCCCAACTGCATCAGCTCCCATTTTTCGGAAAGAACGAATTTCGGCTTTGGTCTCATAATTGGGGCCAGTAACGTACATATAGTTACCCTGTTGGGTTACTAATCCTAATTCAGCGGCAATTTTCCGTACTTTTGGGACCCATTGGTGATGATTGTATCGATGCCGCTTGTTGCCACGTGGGGAGATTGACAAATTACTGCGAATAACGCTTTCGATAACCATAAGGTCACCTACCGAAAAAGAAGTATTGATAGCTCCGGCGGCATTCGAAACAATAAGCTTTTTGGCCCCAAGATAATTGGCGATATAAACCGGAGTGGCTGTTTCATCAAACGAAAACCCCTCATAGTGATGAAAACGACCCGAAAAAGCCATCACATTATTTCCATTAACTTCTCCAAAAATGAGTTCTCCAGCGTGTCCTTCTACCGAGGAAACCGGCATACCAGGGATGTTATGGTAGGGAAGGGGAGAAGGATTTTTAATCTGATCTGCAAAACCACCCAACCCAGAACCTAAAATAATGGCAGCTTCGATGGAGTCGGGCAATACCTGTTCGTCCAAATAGCTGAAAATATCGCCTGTAAATTCAGGATATGCCATCATACAATAGATTCAATTTTATAGCCTTGTTGTTCGTCGTGGTCGGTGAGATTAAATAGGGGATGATGCGAATCGTGGTAACCCATTACCGTGTAACCTTCTTCGTAAGCCTTTTTTGTTAGCTCTTTGCGGATTTTCATACTCTGATCGGCATCAAAGTCGTATTTTGCTGCAAACTTTCGATTTACTTCTCCTCGTGTAGCTAATACATCACCAGCCATCAGATATTTTTGACTACCATCATCAAAAAGTAAGACTTGCGAGAACTCAGTATGACCACCAATTTTTTTAACGGTTATTTCAGGATAGGGTTGGTCTTCGTCATCCAGAAATTGCAGATTTGCTTTAGCATCTAAAAAGTGAGCAAAAGCGGTCTTTTCCTCATCGTAATATTCCTCTTGGCCCATAACTTTTTCCCATCCTTTTTTCGAAACCCATACATTGGCCTCAGGAAAGGTGAGTTCCCAATATCCGGATGAACGTCCGGCTAGTCCGCCAATGTGATCGTAATGCAGATGGCTGGCAAAAACATCAGTAATATCGTATTCGGTCAGATCGTGTTCAGCAAGATTTTTTTTAATGATATCTGTGTTCGTATCTTCGCCAAAGTCACCAATTCCTACATCGAAAAGAATATTTTTATCACCGGACTGAATCAAAAATGGATTCAAAGAAATTTTAAGAGCTCCTTTGGCAGGAGGGTCTTCTCGATCTATCCGATTAAATTTTTTATCTAATCCAACGCTAAAGGTGCCTTCGTAAAGGGGATGGGCCGTTAGTTGCTTGGTTGCCATCTTATGATTTTTTGTTCTTTTTATTCTCGTACTTATCGTAAGCTTCGATAATATCGCGCACTAATTTATGACGAACTACATCGTTTTCATCCAGGTAAACAAACGAAATGCCATCGATATCTTTTAGGATTTTTTGAATAGAAATAAGTCCCGACTTTTGTTTGTGAGGTAGATCAGTTTGGGTGATATCACCAGTAATAATGGCTTTGCTGTTAAATCCAATACGTGTTAAAAACATTTTCATCTGCATATTGGTTGTATTTTGAGCTTCATCCAATATGACAAATGCGTTGTTGAGCGTACGTCCACGCATATAGGCCAACGGGGCAATTTCGATACTGTTTTTTGCCAGATGCATCTCCAGTCGATCATACTCAATCATATCTTCAAGTGCATCGTAGAGTGGACGCAGGTAGGGATCAATTTTTTCGCGCAAGTCACCCGGTAAAAACCCAAGTGTTTCACCAGCTTCAACAGCGGGACGGGCAAGTACGATCTTTTTTACTTTTCGTTCTTTTAGTGCCTTCACCGCCAAGGCTACTGACGTATAGGTTTTTCCTGTTCCGGCCGGACCAATGGTAAACACAATATCATTTGCAGCAGCTGCTTTCAGGATCTGTTTTTGTCCTGGTGTTTTAGCAGTAATTGCTTCTCCGGTATGCGTGTTTAGGATAAAATCACCAGTGACACGTGTATCACGTAGGGGATTTGGTCTTTTGGGTTTGCTGTCACTTTGCTTCAAGGCCAGAACAGTTTCAACATCGCTATCGGTAAGATCATCATTACGGAGGGCCATCTGTTCCAGCTCAGTGAAGATTTCAAGCAGTTCCTTACAATCTTCACCCGGCCCAGAAATCTTAATAGAACTTCCGCGAGCAGTTATTTTAGATTCAGGATACGCTTGATCGATCTTTTTAAGATGTTCATCCTGAAACCCTAAAATAAGTACGGGTTCAACATCTTTTATTTCATACGTTTCTTCGCTGATAGTGGATTGATCTGCGATAAAT
This sequence comes from Fodinibius sp. Rm-B-1B1-1, assembly GCF_038594945.1. NCBI lineage: Bacteria > Pseudomonadati > Balneolota > Balneolia > Balneolales > Balneolaceae > Fodinibius > Fodinibius alkaliphilus. The sequence goes on along the minus strand of NZ_JBCFYD010000002.1, from coordinate 1,489,724 downwards.
GGCCTCAAATTTAATTACAAATGTGAATCGAAAAATAAAGAAATTGTATGAATTTATTGTAAATATTAAATCATGAAGGAACGCTTTCGGCTGTGTTTTACTAAACCACCATTCCTTTGCCCACTTTTGCTTTCTCGATGAGGTTTTCTATTCGTTTAGGGACATTTTTGGCTTTAAAAACAGCACTGCCTGCAACCAATACATCGGCACCACTTTGCGTAACTTTTTGGATATTATCGAGGTTAACCCCACCGTCAACTTCTATTAAAAATCCGGCCCCGTGTTCATCACGCATAGCATTTAACTGTTGCAAACGTTGATACGTATGTTCGATGAATGACTGTCCACCAAAACCAGGGTTCACACTCATTAAAAGAATAAGATCTACGTCATTAATCACCGGTTCGATGGTTTGCAGAGAGGTTCCTGGATTGATGGCGACCCCGGCTGTTATGCCGTGGCTGTGGATATTTTGGATGGTACGATGCAGGTGTGGACATGCTTCTTGGTGAACTGTAATCTGATCAGCTCCGGCATCCACAAAATGTTCAATGTATTGATCCGGGTTTTCAATCATCAGGTGTACGTCCAGAAAGGCATTAGTACAACTTCCGGCCGCTTCTACAAATTTTGGTCCATAGCTGACATTTGGCACAAAGTGTCCATCCATGATATCACAGTGGAGCCACTGTATGTCAACCTTATTACATTTTTCAATCTCATTACCCAGTTGGGTGTAATCGGATGCTAAAATGGATGGTGCTAAAATGGGAAGTGTAAAATTCATTTTCATTAATTATTGGTTGTATCTGGAGCCGAAACATTGGAAGTATCAATAACAGCTCCTGATTCTAATTCTTCTTTTGCCTCGTATCGTTCAGAAACAATCAGTTTTAGTGTTTCCCCCTCTTTTACTTCTTGTCGCTGAGGTTGATAATTAATAATCACGTTGGGATCATATTCTTTGCTTGGTTGGAACCGGATTTCTCCAATGCGAAGCCCCGCTTGCTGTAGCTTCTGCTGGGCTTCAGAAAGTCGTAATCCTTGAATGTCAGGGATCTTAACCATCTTTTCGCCCAGGCCATCCCCAACAGCTAAGTCTATAACCGTTCCTTTAGGTACTGTTTTATTGGGATCCACAGATTGCCGCACTACATTTTTAAATCGGGAAGAAATATGGCTAATGGTTCCCACGCGCAAGCCATAGTTTTCGAGTTGTACCCGTGCATTACGAAGTGATAGATCAACCACACGCGGAACTTCGACGGTGGGGTTTGATTCGGTATTAACAGTGAGGTATACCTTGCGATTGGGCTTAACCAATTCGGCGGCAGCAGGCATCTGATCAATTACATAATCAGCGGGATAGGCCGTATTAGATCGGCGTTCCGCCACTTCATATCGAAGTCCATACGAGGCAAGTTGTTCTTGGGCTTCTTCCAGCGAAACTTGTGTAATATCGGGTACGGTAACGCCTTCGTTATAATTGGTATAGGCTGGCATAATAATGAAATCGAGCAGCACTAAAAATAGAGCTCCTGTCATAATGAGTCCGCCCAGACTCATATAAAATATCTTGTTGGTAAGTAGTATTTTTAATTTTGACCACATGTGCTAAAAATATGATTCTTTGGCTATTTCTTAAAAGTGAAATTTAAATAAAAATGCGCGGTGTATATTTAAGAGATTAGTATCAGCCTCTAACTTCCTGTTTTTTAGTTTTACCGTTAAATAAGCATCAAATGCTGATACAATATGGTTTAATATCATAAATGAGACCATGTTCCCAGCTAACCGATAGGTGTCATTGTAATCCTGGGCTAATTGGGCGCCCAAAAGAAAGTTTTTCGGCATGTTGCTGCCATCCCACTGAAGTTGATATTGAGCAGTAAAATCATTCCAGCCGGGTCCATATTGATAGTATTTGCTAATCAATTCATAATATTGTTGGGACCCATACTTTGGCATGACGTGAGAGAAATTGTTTCCGATATGCTCTGGATATACAAACGGTGTATTTTGTTCTACATTGCGCAGTAACTCGATATCGATTTTATTCCAGTCGCTGTCTGGTTGGTAGTTAGCATTAATATTTTCAACTTCTTGTTCCAGTTCGTCAATATAACTGTTGGACAAATTATTTTGTTCGTGATATTCTACCAACCATTTGGCATAGTTTATGACGCTCCAGTTGTTGTTGGCAAAACGCTCATATCGCTGCTCCTCCAAGCGAGCATCATGGGAGCTTTTCAAGTAGATACCAATCATAGCTGCTTCGGCAAGGAAGTACAATCCGGCTCGTATCCACTTTTTGTTGGCGGCTTGCCCACTTCCCGGCACTATTGCTGAACTGAGTAAGGCCCAGCCGGGTTTTTGCTGCAATGGTTCATAAAAGCGATCGGATTGGGCATAATTTATTTGAGGCTTTAGCTTATCAATATCGATATCCTGTTTATTTTGTTTGGATTGAACATGAGAAGCACCCCCAAGAATCCCCAGAAAAACAAACAAAGTGATGCTCTTTTTAATCATTATTTAGGATATCGAAGTCAAAAGTTAGCCCAAAATGAAAGTAAAATTCCCGGACACAACGTTTTGCCCTATACCAAAAACAAAAGCATGCTTATTAACAGCATGCCTTTTACTTATACAAGTGAATAATGTTTTTAATGCCCATTAAATTAACGCTGGTTTGCCCGCATTAGAAGTTCAAGAGCAAACCAAAACGGGTTGTATTGGCAAGAGGGTGATTTTCATCCCCAAGGGTATTTATATAACTGAAATCTACACCCAGAAATTTGTAACGAATACCTGCGCCCAAGGTCATATATTGGCGGTCTCCGTTGTTAGGGTCTTCATAGTAGTATCCGCCACGAATAGCGAAAAGATCATTGTACCAGTATTCAGTTCCTACCGCATACATCAGCTGTTGTGGAAGGGAAAGGGTTACTTCTCCAGTTCCGGTATTACGTGTAAAGCTGTCCCAGGATGAAAACAGGGAGTTCATTACCCCGTTGGGATTTCCTTCAGAGTCAAGCCGGGCCATTACTTTAGAAATATCATTTGCAATGGTGAGCTTGTGGATACCGTCGTTATCAAGCTTTGTATTTAAAGCCCATCCAAGTCGAAAAATAGTAGGCAGAGGATCTTTTTGGGCGTTGTCGGTGTAATGGACCCCGGGACCAATGTTAGAAATATTTAGCCCAGCGTTAAAATTAGCTTCTTTACCAATAACGGTGAATGGGTTTGATTTGTATAATCCTGAGAGATCAACTCCGACACTTGATCCCGGATTGATACTTTGTCCACTTACACTACCATCAGCCAGACTACTATAAATAAAACGAAAACCGGTACCCAGCGACCAGTTTTGGTTGAGTTTTAACCCATACGATAAGCCAATTGCAAATTCATAACTTTTAAAACGATCTTGTTCCAGGCCGGTTTCATCGGTGCGTAACTGTTCGCCCAGATTGAGATAGGTAATATGTCCACCAAATGTACCGATATCTTTCACGTGATATTTTCCAACTAAATAGTCATAAAATAGGTCGGCATTAAACTGCGGAAGCCATTCACTGTGGGTGATACTTACTTGGTTACCTTTTTGAAAAGCCAGTCCCGCTGGGTTCCAGAATACTGCTGATGCATTATCGGCAATGGCAACACCAGTATTACCCATACCTGCCGCCCGGGAATCAGGTTCAATTTGTAAAAAAGGAACGGAAGTAATACCAACCTGAGCATGTGATAGCCCTGCTGAAACGATTAGAAGGGCAAAAAGAGATAATGCTTTCTTAATCATAATAAAAAAATTAAAATAGAACTACATTTAGCGCCTTATCAAGTTATTTAACGAGTTGTCGATTAGAAAAACGCTCTTTTACTATCTTGATATAAAGTTATCAGAATATATGAAAAATAAAAAAGCAGGATGAAATTGTTCACCCTGCTTTCGGTTTTTCAAAATATTTTAATTTAAACGTTCTATGACCATTGCCGAAGCTCCGCCGCCACCGTTACAGATTCCGGCACAACCGAATTGTCCGTTAGTTCGGCGTAAGGCATGTAGTAAGGTTACCATAATACGAGCACCGGAACATCCGATAGGGTGCCCGATACTAACGGCCCCACCATGAATATTTACCTTTTCAGGATCAAGTTCTAAAATTTGCTCGTTGGCAAGGGATACTACCGAAAATGCCTCATTTATTTCAAAAAGATCAATTTCATCTTTATCAAGCTTTGCTCGTTTCATCGCCTTTGGCATTGCATCGGCAGGTGCCGTCGTAAACCATTCTGGTTTTTTGGCTGCACTTGCTTGACTTACAATGCGGGCAAGTGGCGTTAATCCCAATTCCTTAGCTTTTTCTTCACTCATCAAAAGTACTGCAGCGGCCCCGTCATTAATGCTGCTGGCATTTGCGGGAGTAACGGTTCCATCTTTTTCAAAAACGGGGTTCAGCTTGGGAACTTTATCATAGTTGATTCGCTTCAGCTCCTCATCCATTTTCACTTTGGATACATTGCCTTTACGGTCTTTGACTTTCATTTCGATGATTTCATCATCAAAGTACCCTTCTTCATGAGCTTTAATTGCCCGTTTGTACGAAGTGATAGCAAATTTATCTTGTTGTTCACGGCTGATATTGCATTCACGCGCACAGATTTCAGCCGCATTTCCCATGTGGAAATCGTTGTAGACATCCCAAAGACCATCGCGTATGATTCCATCCTGCGCCTCGGCATGTCCCAGTTTAGACCCAAAGCGATGTTTACTTAGATAATAGGGGACATTGCTCATGCTTTCCATTCCACCAGCAACCATAACATCAGCTTCTTCGAGCTGAATTTGGTTTGCTGCGACCATAATTGCTTTCATACCCGAGGCACAAACTTTATTGATGGCGGTGGCTGGTGTAAGCTCCGAAAGTCCTGCTTTAAGAGCGGCTTGACGTGCTGGGGCCTGGCCAACACCAGCTGTGAGCACATTGCCGAATACTACTTCTTGAATTTGCTCTGGTTTAATGCCCGATGATTTCATCAGTTCGGTGATTGTTGCGGCACCTAATTCAGGAGCTGAAAAAGATGATAAGCTTCCTCCAAAAGAACCCACGGGGGTCCGCTTTGCATCAACAATTACAACATTACGCATAACAATAATCTGTTTTAGAAGTTAAAATTTGTGTTGGATCTGGTGTATTATTCAAAAGCCAGATCCAAATCTTCAATAAGATCATCGGAATCTTCGATACCCACTGAAAGTCGAATTAAGGAATCTTTGAGCCCCGCTTTCTCTCGTACTTTCTTGGGGATCGAACCGTGTGTCATGGAGGCTGGGTGGCTAATCAATGATTCAACACCTCCAAGGCTTTCTGCCAGTGTAAATACTGTGGTCCGGCTCATAAATTCTTGTGCTTTTTCCATGGAATCATCCTTCAACGAAAAGGAAACCATTCCACCGAAATCGCTCATCTGTTTTTTTGCTATTTCATGCTGATTGTGACTTTCAAGTCCTGGATAGATAACTTCATCAACGTCGGGATGATTATCTAAGAACTCAGCTACCTTTTTAGCATTATCAACAGATTGTTGTACTCGTACCGAAAGAGTTTTAATTCCACGCAAAGTCAAGTAACAATCCATAGGGCCGGGCACTGCTCCTGTCGTTTTCACCTGGAATTGCAGCTGTTCCATAACCGCTTCGTTAGAAGTCGCTACAGCTCCACCGATAACATCAGAATGTCCCCCCAGATATTTTGTGGTTGAGTGGAGCACCATATCAGCTCCCAAATCAAGCGGCTGCTGTAGATAGGGAGAGGCAAATGTATTATCTACCAACGATAAAATATTTTGCTCTTGGGCAAAAGTAGTGAGCTCCTCTATATCAACTACCCGAAGGAGGGGATTAGTAGGCGTTTCTATCCAAAGTAATTTTGCATCGTCTGTGGCTGCCTCTTTTACATTTTCAATGTCGGTCATATCCACAAAGGTAAAGTCAATGCCGTATGGAGCAAATACCTTTGTAAAAAGTCGATAGGTACCACCATAGAGATCGTTTGAAGCAATAATTTGATCACCGGGACGAAACATTTTGAGTACGGCATCCATCGCAGCACATCCACTGGCAAAGCATGCACATTCATCTGCATTTTCAAGCCCGGCAATAAGCTTTTCAAGAGCTGTTCGTGTAGGGTTTCCTACCCGAGCATAGTCGTATCCCTTATTAACATTAGGTGCTTCTTGAGCATATGTGGACGTTTGAAAAATCGGAGGCATAACGGCACCCGATGTTTCTTCCGGTTTTTGTCCCGCATGAATGGTTTTAGTATTGAATTTCATTGCTAAATACGATTAAAGATTAGCCTTAGCATTTTGTGCTTCCTCGTCCATTCCTAAAATAGAATATATCTTATATAACTGGTCCCAAAGTTTTTGATCCTGCTGGTTTTGCGTCGCAAGTCGTTCAAAAAATGGAATAGAAGCAGATAGATAATTAGTCATTTTTTCTTCTAACTGCTCTTGGTGTTCATCAGCTACCAAAGGTATAAGGTTTTGGTATCTCGAGGCAATATTATAGTAAAAATTAGCTGTTCGTTTTTGTACATCAGTATTTTCAGGATTCTCTTCAGCAAGTAGTTCAAATTGCTCCCGAGCTTTTTCTACCGTTGTAACAGCACTGTCAAATTGTGTTTCTTCGAGCGGGGTTCCATTTTCAAGAGCGGTAAAAATAGAATCCAGCTGAGATTTCCCCACAAAGAACAATTCCGTTCCTAATGTTTGAGCATAAATAATGTTTTGAGGTTCATTTTCAATAAGCTGATTGAGCAATACAATAGCTTGTTGGTGTTTACCCGCATTTATATATGCATTCGATAGCCCATGTAGTAAGTTTAAATTTTGGTCAGAAAAAGATTCCGCCTCTTCATAAACAGCAACAGCTTTATGAGGATCATCATTTTCCAAATACAAAAAGGCCAGTTGTTCCAATAGTTCAGCAGGAGGAGAGTCAATCTGTTTCTGTGCTTTTTCTAAAACCCCAATAGCTTTTTGAGACTGTTGATTTTTATATAAAGCGCGTGCTCTCATGGTATATGAATTAGCACTATCAGGGATGATAATTGTTGCGTTGTTAAAGTGGGCAGAAGCTCTTTCATAATCAGGTTTTTGGTCTGACTCACCCTGAAAAAATTTGACTCCTTCGTTATGTTCCAGGCTCCATGTTACATTGAGCAGATCCTTCACTTGATCAGCTGCTTCCGTTGAATCATTATATAATTGAAGCGCTTTTTCTAAAGCCTGTCGTGCATTGGTGTAAGGGGTAACGCGATTTGTAGGCAATTTCTGTTTTTTAGCAAGTTCCGTAAGGAGTTTACCCTTTTCGAAATGAAGATCAGGTTGATCAGGAGCCTCAGAAATCCTGCTTTCCAATGAGGAAACTTCTTGCTTAAGCTCCTTTTCGGTGAGCGTTTTATTCGAAGCAGATTGTGGGTTTGAAGATTGTAATGTAGAGCAACTAATAAAGAACCCGAATGCAAGCATAACGCTTGCAATTCGGGTGAAAGAGTGAATCATAAAAGTGTACGTAAATTGTTGAGTTAAGTGATTGAGCTTATTCGTTCATGCCGGCTTTTTCCATAGCATTTTGAGCTTTTTCATCCATACCAAGGAATGTGTAAATCTGGAATAAGCTTCTCCAGTAATTTTTATTTTCTGGATCAAGTTCTACAGCTTGTTCATAATAATCCATTGCCTGACGGATGTCTTTTTTACCCTGTTCGTCATATTTGGCAGCCTCTTCGTTATCTGAAGTTCTATTTCGCTTATCGAAAAGGGCTTTAGCACGATTTTGATAAATGACTCCTAATGTTTCGTAGGCAGCAGGATCATCAGGACGTATTTCCAGAGCTTTTTTGATTTCTTTCTCAGCACGGTTGGTAAGCTCTTCTTTTTCAGCTAACAGCTCTTCGTTTTGAGCACTGAGCTCATCAATTTGGCTTTTGATTTCTTCTTGTTTAGAAGAATTGGCTTTCTGGAGCTTTTTCTGCAATTCCATGATTTCCTGTGAATTCGTTCCCACAGAATCTTGCAGGCGTAGCGCCTGTTGATAAATTTGGGTACCCATAACTAAGCGGTACTGCGCATTGTCAGGGTCTTGGTCAACGAGTTTTTGGAGCGTTGCAATAGATTTTTCTGCTTGCCCTGCTCTGCCATAGGCATCAGCAAGATTGGTAACGATAGGTTCACTTTCCGGGAATCGTTCTTGGCCTCTTTCGAAAACCTCTACTACTTTTTTGTCGTTATCCAAATTGAAATAGTAGTTCCCCAGGTGCATATAATCAACAGTGTCAATTTCTGACTCAGAGATCATGCCCATATATTTTTCTTTCGCAGAAACAGCCTCTTCAAATTGCTGATTACGAGCAGCTATTTGCGCAAGTACGTTCCATGTGCTTGCACTGTCAGGTTGTACATTAGTTGCATTGCGAAGGTGAGCCAACGATTGTTCCATTGGATTTTCTACGGTGCTCATCACACTGTCATCAGTAGCAAGATCTACTCCACGCTGAAACTCATTTTGCCATATAGCCACTTTAACACCAGAAATATTTTCAATTTCTCCTGGTTTGTTTTCAGAAGTGTCGGCAACAGCTTTAGCTGTTTCAAAAGATTCGTTCATTTCTTTATAATAGTCGGCACGCTCGGCAGGATCTTCTTTTGACCCGGCAAGTTCGCCCAGCGCAACGGCCTTGTAATAATATCCCAGAGGATCGCCCGGAAATTGTTCGATTGATTTTTCCGCAGAAGCCACAGCAGCCTCAAAATCTTGACCTTTGAGGTTATTTTGGGCTTCTTCGACCATCGGATTTGAAGATCCACAGCCGATCAAAATCGCCGCGAGCAATGTTACAAGTAAATGTGGTAATTTTTTAATAAACATGGTTTTTTTATTGCTATAAATTCAATGTTATTAGAATATCCATTCGTGATTGCAGAAAGTAACTATATATAGCCCTTTCTGCAATATTAATGGTTAATTTTATTATATTGCGCACTTAAAAATAACTCACAGATAACTTACTTATTACCCAAATTTATGTTCGGCAAAAGCCTCTTCCAAAGTCATCAGCATAACGATTTTGAGTTTCTAAAAATTTCAAAGGGTACAGAGGATTCACCTGATCTTGTTTTTCTACACGGAATGTTTGGCGGACTTAGTAATTACGATGCCTTAGTTGACTATATAGATGACTATAACATTTATGTTCCCTCTATTCCACTGTATGATTTTAGTGTTCGACAGTTAAAGTTTACTAAAATGGCGAAGTGGCTGCATTCTTTCATGGAGGAAATGGATATTAAAAATCCGATTCTGCTGGGGAACTCCATGGGGGGGCATCTTGCTCTCGAATACACGGTCCAAAATCCTGATAATGTTGCTGCTTTAATTTTAACAGGAAGCTCGGGGTTACAGGAACGGGATTTTGGGTCCACGTTTCCACGGCGTAATGATCGTGATTATGTGCGTCAACAAGCCGCTATTACATTTTATGATGATGATTTTGTGACCGAAGAATTAATGGACGAGATTATGGAGGTTATTAATGACCGGGGAAATCTGTTAAATGTATTGGCTATTGCTCGAGAGACTCATGAGTATAGTATGGAAAAGTATTTGCCGGAAATTAAGCAGGATGTTCTACTTATTTGGGGAAAGCAAGACGAAATTACCCCGCCTGAGGTGGCCGAACAGTTTCATAAAGACTTGCCAAATTCGCGCTTAAAATGGATTGATGAATGTGGACATGCCCCAATGATGGAACACCCTAAAAAATTTGCTTTATATTTAAATGAATTTTTAGTCGAGCTTAAAAATAAAAACGCAACTTCAATACAATAATAGATTATGAAGAAAATTATTCATACTTCAAATGCACCCGAAGCGATAGGTCCTTACAGTCAGGCTGTTGTACACGATGGAATCGTGTATTGTTCAGGGCAAATCGGTTTGGATCCCGAAAGCATGGAATTTATAGGCGATGATGTGAGTTCGCAGGCAAAACAGGTAATGAAAAACCTAAAAGCGGTTTTGGAAGAGGCCGGCTCGGGGTTTGACAAGGTGATAAAGTGTAGCATTTTTCTTGATGATATGGATAACTTTGGAACCGTAAATGAAATTTACGGCGATTACTTTGAAAATGATCCACCCGCACGAGAAACGGTTGCCGTTAAGACATTACCTAAAAATTGTAAGGTTGAGATTGGTTGTACGGCACACCTATAAAGGATTAGAATAACAGTTTTTAGTGGGGAGGAGCTTCATAGCTTCTCCCTTTTTTATTTTCTACTGCTGTGCTTTAACTGGAAACGTTGTACTGATTTATTTCCCGCCTTATCCCAAACAGAAATATCGATCTTCATGGAATCAGTAGGACTAAAAGTTGGATGGTAATACACAAAACGATCTGACTCGGGTTCAAACTCTGCAATACCACGTACATTATTTACTGTTATGGTAGCATTATTATGATCGATACCTGATAGATCGTCAATAGCATTAATTAAGATAACCCACTTGCCATCGGGTCGTTGCCGAACTCTTGGATTTTCAACTTTGGGTGGTGTAGAATCTCTTTGTAGAACAAAGGTACCTAATGACTCGGTTTTACTGATAATGAACTTTTCAGAAAAGGAAGTGGGAACCCATTCCCATTCATTGTCTTCCTCATCCCAATGGTAAAAAGAAAGTTTAGTAGTATCACTAAGCGCAGAATCTCGGTTGATATAAAACGAGTATTCATCTTTAATCGGATACGCATTGGGAAGTATGCGAACGGAAACAGAGTCGGCAGTGTGATTTTCTATGCTCATACCAACAGATACGGTATCATAGAACGTATGTTGAGGGAAACGAGCAAATCCATCCTGATGTGAAGACGAAATGAACGTCTGCTTTTCGGGTACTAAACGATAGAATGAAATAGGCCCCACTCCCGGAATATTCATAAATGTTTGCTTGCTGTGGCGAAGGTCAAGGGCCATGCCACTATTATGAGCTATTAATGACTTTTGTTCAGTTATTCCCACCGTGATATGCTGAAATTGATCTTGTGAAAGGGTGACCCAGTTTGAAAACCAGTTCCAATCATTTGGGGAATGAACAATCTTAGTAGGGGTTACTCTTTTCTGATCATAAGAAGGTTGGGTAGCCTTATTCTGTTTCTTTTGAACTTGCAGTGTTAACTGTGCAGTCGAACTGTTACCATAAAAGTCCTCAGTTTCTATGGTAATTTTATGTTCCCCGGGAGGTAAATTTAAAATGCCCTTTTGGGAGTCTGTTTCATAAAAGGGGAGCGTATTTCCATCAGCAATATAGAGTCGTTGATATCCTTTGTTTTTTTTCTGTAAAAGGGGATATACCCGATCAATAAACATTTGGTCAGTTTCGTGATACGAAAAGCTATCCACTTTTGAGGAAAATAACTTATTTTCATCAACGATAAGTTTTAGTTTATAAACGGCATAGCTGTTATGGACACGATTGGCTTGGTCGAAGGTGTTAATTCCCAATCCAATAGGACCATCAACGGTTACGGTTCCAAAATCATAGGTATCGCCATTTAATTGAGCGCGTTTAGTGTAAATATTATTTTCTCCTTCAATAGAGGATTGGGGACTTAGTGGCTCTATTGAAATATCACGGATTTGAGGAGGAATATTATCGGTTACTGATAAATTAGTCAGCAGAGGATTAAAAGGCCGGTGATTGGGCGTTCGTAGTTCAAAATGCAAATGAGGGGGACCAATACCCGAAGCTCCGCTATATCCGATCAGATCACCTTGATTAACTTCTATTTTTTTCCAGTTTAAAAATTTCTTCATTTCAAACTGATACCCATTGGCAAAACGGGTTGAATCGGCCAGTTGCTGTAGTTGATTATTAAATGATAACAGATGTGCATATACTGAATATGAACCGTCATCATGTTTAAGATAGACTACCTTGCCATAGCCTCTTGGTCCAATAGCAATACGATCTACAGTACCATTGCGGGTGGCATAGACTTCATAGCCGCGACGTCCCCAGGTTTTAATATCCAAAGCGGCATGGAAGTGAGCTGAACGGGTTTCACCAAATGTTGAAGACAGGTGCGAGCTGGCTTTGGTAGGCCACAAATAGGTAGCGGCAGTAGGATCGAAATTCGTTGATTCTTGTGCCGTAGTTGTAGCTATACCAATACCCAGAAAAATGATTGCTGTAAATAGGATACGCGTATTCATGGATCAGCTTACTGTTACCGAAAGTGTTGCAAGTCCGTTGTTTAGAGAAGCCTTAATATTATCCTCTTTATGAATTGGAGAAACGCCCTTTGGAGTACCTGTCATAATCATATCACCGGGTTGCAACGTAAAGATAGTAGATAAATAATGAATGAGTTCTGCTACAGGAAAGATCATCAATTTGGTGTTATCTGACTGTCGAACTTCATCATTCACTGTAAGTCGCAAATCCAAGTCCTGTGGATTTGCGATCTTATCAGAAGAAACAAAACTGCTAAGCGGTGCAAACGTATCAAATCCTTTAGCCACCGACCAAGGGTGTCCATTTTCTTTTGCTTGCTGTTGGATGTCTCGTGCCGTTACGTCAATGCCTATGCCATACCCATCCACATAATCCAATGCGTTATCTTTGAGGATGTTTTTTCCTGCCTTCCCAATAGCTACCGTTAGTTCCACCTCGTGGTGAACGTTATTACTTGCTTTCGGGATATGAATTTCATCACCATCAAAGATGATGCTGCTGGTCGGTTTTAGAAAAACAAGGGGTTGACCGGGAACTTTATTGTTAAGTTCATGGGCATGTTCAACGTAGTTTCGACCAATGCAAAAGATGTTACGAAATTGCAAATGGGGAAGACCGGGGATATGTGTTTTTTTCATAGCGGTAGAATATAAAAAAAGCCTTGGTCTCGTGAGAAACCAAGGCTCAAAAAAATCCTAAAACTTATAATTAGGAAACAGGCTCAACACTCACGTATTTACGTCCACCGGAGCGAACGCGGAATGTAACCTGTCCTGCTGCTTTGGCAAAGAGCGTATCGTCGCCGCCGCGGCCTACATTTTCGCCGGGGTGGAACTTAGTGCCACGCTGACGTACAATAATGTGACCAGCTTTGACAACTTCTCCGCCATATTTCTTAACTCCAAGTCGCTTCGATATCGAATCGCGACCGTTCTTTGTAGATCCTTGTCCTTTCTTATGCGCCATAACTGTCTAAAATTTCTGAATTATCCTTCTTGCTTACTGTTCCAAGCATCCAAAACGGTAACCCGCTCTTCATCTTCGGGAACAAAACCTTTGAGGTCATCGAGATCCGTATTACGGATATGACTGATAGCCTCTTTGGCCGTCATATCAGTAGATACTGTTCCTTGGCTTTCAGAAGCCTCAGTATCGTCTGATTTTTTAGCTTTTTTCTTGCTCCCGCCTCCGGAAGTAGAAATGCTGTTAATTTCGATCTGTGACATCGGTTGACGGTGGCCGCGTTTAACGCGATATCCCTTGCGACGCTTTTTCTTGAATACCATGACTTTGTCGGATTTTACATTGTCCAACAATGTAGCTTCAACAGCAGCACCCTCTACAACAGGTTGACCTACCGTTACATTGCCGTCATCATTTGTAAGTAATACTTCGTCGAAAGTGAGCGTTTGATCTACTTCGTCACTTTGCTTGTCAACAAAAAGGACATCGCCTTCTGATACGCGATATTGATGTCCACCAATTTTTACTACTGCGTACATCTAATTCTTTAATTTATTGTTGTAAATTCTTTTGGCTACAGAATGCCAAATATAAGCTTTTCATTGCTGAAAGCAAAGCTAAAAATCTTATGAATTATAGTTGTTAAAATTGTATAATGGGCAATGAATTACATCCCAAAAGAAACCTATTGTTATGGATAAGAAATTACCTGATTTGCACGAGCAAGCATTCATGTTTAAAAACAGTAAGCGCTTTCAGCATGACGGCGGACGAGCATGGATTAAAGACTCTCAGCTGCACGAAGCTCGGAAAGATGGTAATGGGCGGCTGAAAACGGTTCGTGATAAAAAAGATCCCTCTCGCGTGGAAGAAGCAAAAGATCATAACCCTTCTGTATAATCTTTTATAACCCCATTTCCTCCGATGAAATATATCCGACTTCGAGCATGGTTTACTATTCTGATAATAATAGTCGGTGTTTTCCTTTTACTGTATTTTTCATCGAGTAGTTCAGGTTCCTTTCAAAGCGATACGCCTGTAACTGATTCACTGCTTAAAGCTTCATATCCGGATTTATATACAGTTATTCAAAAAAGGGATGCTGAACAGCTCAAGCCATTTTTATCTCATAAACATGATGGGGTTCGGGCCCAGGCGTGGCGAGCATTAGCAAATACACCGGTAGAAGATGATTCTTTATCTGAGTATATCGCTTTAGCCAAAGAGCAAAACACTGGTGTGGCATGGTTTGGGATAAGTCAGCACGCATTAAAAGATGAACATTTTCAAATACTCGAACAGGATTGGGAGGAACATCCAAAACAAAGAGCAGGGATCGCCCGTGTATTTGGTCAGCAAGGCAATCAACAAACGCTCACCTTTTTACTCGATCGGTATGACGATGTCGATGCCAAAACTGAATATCATTATGCGCTGGCGGTAGGGCGATTAATTGAGGCTTATGCAGCGGGGGGAGAAAACCGACAAATTCGTGTTATACAACATGCTTTTGATACCGAAAATTATGATGCTACAAAGGCTTTTTTGTATGGATGGTATCGGGGAGATGAAGCGAGGCTTTCTAATACGGCTCAAGACACATTATATAAGCGATGGCAATTGATGGGGACGGGTATGAGTCGCGATGTGGATCAGTTTGTTAATAAGATATTACCAGCCCGCACAACGTATGAAATGACCATTTTTTATAACGGGGAGCAAATGCTGGATAGCGAAGTTCAGTTGGCGTATGAGCTTGCTACTTCAATTGGAAAGATATCCTTCAACGATAACAATTTGTTAGCCGCCAAAATACTGTTGACCAATGAAAACCCACATGTGCAAAGTCGGACGCTACAGAGTTTGCAAGGGCGCCTGAAAGAGGATGGTGATTTGTATAGTTACGTTAGGGATGAAATACTTACCGATGACAATGTAGCTCATGAAGTTTGGCTTCAGGCAGTGCAGGATGTACAGTCGGTGGATGTCGACATTGTTAATGAATATAAGGAAAGGTTGCAGGCTATTGGAGAAGAGAATCCATATCTGTGGCCTCAGGTGTTAGCGGTCTATGAAAAAGTGGAATCGCCAGATAACTATTTGGATCGCATAGATCAATTAGTTGCTGGAGATGATACACGTTCGGCAATGTATGCATTGCAAGGTTTATCGGATGCTTCGTCGGGCTTGGAATGGACCCAAAATCAGGTTGATTCAATTCGAAATATCGTTTTTGAGGCCTTAGCACTTGGAGATCGAGGCGTACATTATATGGCTGCCCCTTTATTGGAAGATGAGAATTTGTTTAGTTCGGATGATTTCAATCAGATTAATAGCTCGTTATCTGCATTTTCACTTCCCGAAGATATTGAGGTTTACCAGGCATTCGGTTCGCTTTACAAGCAGCAGTTTGAAAAGCAGGCCAAACCTGTAATTGATTCATTAGCGTCATTAAACTATGTGCCGCTTAGTCAATCGTTAGCAAGTGCCGGCTGGGATGATGTTACGGTACCTGAAGAGTCACAGGCTGAATTTCGTTCGATTGACTGGGAACGGCTTTGGGAACTTGGGATGGAACCAACGATGCGATTGGTTACCGAGAAGGGACGTATCGACATCGAGTTAAATACCCTTTCGGCACCGGCAACGGTAGCGATGTTGGATAGTTTAAGCAGATCCGGTGCGTACGAAGATGTCCCATTTCATCGAGTCGTGCCCAATTTTGTTATTCAGGGTGGGGACATTGAGCGACAGGATGGCTTTGGAGGTCCAGATTTTGTGATACCGACAGAAGCCTCAGACAAAGAATTTGTGCGGGGGGCGGTGGGTATTGCCAGTGCCGGATCCGATACTGAGGGTAGTCAGTATTTTGTGATGCACCAGTGGATGCCGCATTTGAATGGCAATTACACTCGTTTTGGTCAGGTCATTGATGGGATGAAGATCGTGGATAGAATCACAGTCGGGGATAAGGTGCTTTCAGTATCCTGGCGTTGATTAATTATTTGCTTGGAGATATAATTGGCTGATCTTGGGGCTTTTCCGGCTCATGAAATAGGACTTTTGTATGGAATTCTCCTTGTTCACCCATGGGATCGATCTCATTTAGGCGTTGCAATTGGGAAACTAATTGTTGATTGAAAGTTTCACCAACTTTAAGCAATGAGGTATACTCTTGATTGACGGCACTTATTTCAATAGTAATCGGTTGTAAGAAAAGAATAGGAAGGAGGTTTTGAAGATTTTTCTCCCAAATAGGGAAGAGGCACGAAAATCCCATATTTCCAAAAACTTCTTCGCGCCAGTCTCGAATATCTTGCAAACACCAATCTCCAAAAATAAGGTTTTCAATAGAGGTATCTACGGTGTTAAGTGCTTTTTTTATTCTGTGCAGGTAAATATCGTTTGGGCACTCTGCAGGTAATCCAACAGTAAGTAGTTCCAGATGTAAATGGTTAGCTTGTTCTTTTATGTCAGCGATTGGAATATTTTGATGTGGAACCGTATCATCGGTTTCGTTAAAAGTAGTAAGCAGCATGAGGTCTGCTTTAGGATGAGATTCTCGAAAATAATGCAGGGCCAGGTAGGCATCTTTACCGCCGCTCCAAAAGAGAATATTCATTAGTTAAATAATTTGGATATGTGATTCGTAGATCTGAATTTTAGCGCGAATGACTCTGAATTCCGATAACTGAATTCCTATATTACGAGGCCTTTGTACAACCTCACTTTATATGTATTAACGTTTAATTTAAAATAATTTCTGATGAGCAGCGAAATTCAAAAAGTACACCTGCGCACGAAAGGTATTTTACCTGTCCAAAAATTACGTGTGTTGGCTGATGCAGGTATTATCTCTCATGCGGAGGGCTATCCGTTGGAGGATGATCAGTTTCAACCGAATTCTATTGATTTACGATTGGGAGAAAAAGCTTACCGGGTGCGATGCAGTTTTCTGCCCGAGGATGAATCGGTGAGCCAAAAGTTGGATAAGCTAAGTCAATATGAGTTTTCAATAACTGACGGGGCTATACTGGAACCCAACTGTGTGTACATTATTCCATTGCTCGAAGAATTGCATCTGCCGTCGCACATTTCGCCACAAAAAACGCTATTCAATGGCAGTGAGAACGGTATTGATTATCAAATTGTGTCTGGGGAACATCTGTCAGCCAAGGCGAATCCCAAAAGTACTACGGGGCGGCTGGATGTATTTACACGTGTGATCACGGATCATTCGCATCGATTCGAAGAAATACGATCGGGCTACAAGGGGGGATTGTATTTAGAGGTTGTACCCAAATCATTTCCTATTAAAGTGAAAACAGGCCATCGGCTAAACCAGTTACGGCTTCGGCATGGATATACGGTACTCAGCGATCAGGAAATTTTGCGTACTCACAGTTCTGATCCTATGCTTTTTACCGAAGGTGGTGATCCGGTTGATGTGGATGATATAAAAGTAAATAATGGACTGTTTTTGAGTGTGAATCTGCATGCCTCAGAGGGAAAGATTGTAGGATACAAGGCGAAGAAACATCGCGATTATATTGATCTGGATAATATTAATCATTACGAAGTTTCTGAATTTTGGGAACCGATTTATCATCAGCCCGATGATCACCTGATTTTAGAGCCGGAGGCCTTCTATATTTTTGCTTCCAAGGAGCGGTGTCGTATTCCAGAGTATTTGGCAGCGGAAATGATTGCCTATGACACAGGATCAGGAGAACTGCGTACTCATTATGCCGGATTTTTTGACAGCGGCTTTGGTGGACGGGTCCAGGATAAAGGAGCCCGTGCTGTGCTCGAAGTTCGCTCGCATGATGTGCCGTTCTTGATTGAAGATGGGCAAACATTCTGTAGTATGAAGTTTGAGCCTAATACTGAAGTGCCAGAGTTTGTATATGGAGAAGATATTAAAAGTAACTATCAGGGACAGGAACTCCGTTTAGGTAAGCATTTTAAGCAGTAGAGAGGTAGCCAATGTTATGGCTCAAAATAAGGTAACGAAGTGTATTTGCCACAATAAGTCGTTTGTTGAGGTTAGAAAGTATGCCGAGCAGCACGAGCTTTCGTCAGTAACCGAACTTCAAGACGATAATTTTTGCAGCAACAGTTGTGGATTATGTGAACCGTATGTTGAGGTTGTGTTACAGACTGGACAGACGGAGTTTTTACCAGGCGAACCTTTTCGCAAAAGTAATAAGTAATGAATATTTACTACGCTCCACCATCACAGATTAATAACGGTTTTGCCGAGCTTTTGGATCAGGAAGCTATCCATGCCTCGAAAGTGATGAGGGCTCGTGAGGGCGATTCTTTGACCATTGTTGATGGACAGGGTGGACGTTATGAGGGTACCATCGGTCGCATAACCAAGCAATCTGTGCAGGTTGAAATTACGGAACGGGAACATATTCGCCGGAAGTCGCCGCAGTTAATGTTAGGAATGGGAATTATCAAAAAAAGGGATCGTCTGGAGTTTGCCATTGAGAAAGCGATAGAACTTGGGGCTGCCCGGATTTGCTTGTTTCGAAGTGAACGAACGATTAAAGAAAATGTTCGAATGGACCGGTTGGAATCTATTGCAATTTCGGCGATGAAACAGAGTTTGCAGTCATATCTATGTGAGATTGATCTGTTTTACTCTCTTGATGAAATGCTGGATACCATCCAAGCTGATAACTTGTTAGTTGCCCATGAAAAAGTAGAGGCTTCAGGGGGTAAAATAGATTTTGAAAGTGTAAGATCTTCCCACCAAAATTTACTTTTGGTGGGACCTGAAGGTGGCTTTTCATCAGAAGAGATTGACGATGTAGTTAATAGGGGAGCAAGCTTGGTGTCTTTGGGTAGCAACAGGCTGCGAGCAGAAACTGCTGCAGTCGCATTTTTGAGCCAGTTTTTGACGCAATTCTGATTTAAATAAAAAAGCCCGACTGTATAAACAGTCAGGCTTTAAACATCTAACAAATAATGTTCAGTTGTTACCCTTGAGAAGGTTTATGTGTTGCTGCATATTCTTCTAATTTGGCAACTTCATCCCACATATTCATAGCAGCATCAATGGTTTCATCAAGTTTATTTCGAACGGGATAATATTTCTTGAGTCCCCAAACTTGACGTGCAAGTTCTGCTTTCATAAGCCCTCTCGGCATCCATTCAATTTCTTCGAAATGACCTTCGGGAACAAAAAGCGTATCAGATTTAAAATCAGGTTCTGAAAGAGTGTCAGTGACGACCATATTCTTTTCTTTCAGTCGAGCAAAAACTTCGCCCATCTGTTCTTTAGTCCATTCAAACTCTTCATTAAACTGGTCAAAGTTATTTTCCCATTTTTCTCTAAACTGGTTGCCGTTCTCATCAAGGTAATCTCGAACAAATTCGAACCCTACCCGATTGCGGATCATAAAATTAGCTACAATCTTAGATTGGGCAGTGTCAGGTTGAACAATATGATCGGGCACAATTCCGCCTCCACCATAAACAGAACGTCCGGCGTCGGTGGTGTATTTAAGAGAATCCGGAATATTAGAAACAAATTCCATAACATCGCCTTTGGCGTCAACACCACGCTGATAAATTTCGTAAGCGTAGCTTTCACCACCATCTTTATTATACGGTTTTTGAATTAACCGACCTGATGGGGTATAGTATTTTGAAATTGTGACCCGAATTTTACTGGAATCGACCAGTTCGTACTGTTGTTGTACAAGACCTTTGCCGAATGTTCGTCGACCAACAATCCATCCTCGATCATGATCTTGAACGGCACCGCTGACAATCTCACTGGCTGATGCTGATCCTTCATCAACAAGAATCATAAGCGGTTTTTCTTTGAAGATGCCGTCACGTCGTGAAAAGTATGCAGAGGTGAATCGGGTGTGCCGACTTTTGGTGGAGACAATTTTTGTGCCTCGTGGGAAGAACTCCTCGGCAATGGCCACGGCTTGACTTAAGTATCCACCAGGATTGCCACGAAGATCCAAGATAAGTCGCTCCATGCCTTTATCCTGGAGCTCTTTCATCGCATCCATAAACTCTTCGTGAGTCGTCTGTATAAACTTGTCGAGCTTAATGTAGCCCGTTGTGCTATCATCCATCATGTACGAAGCTCCGAGAGAGTAGAGGGGGATATCGTCCCGTATAATAGTAAAGTTAATGGGATCTTGAACATTGGGTCGTTTGATCGTTACATCAACCTCAGATCCTTTGGGACCACGCAAGTTATTACGGACGTCTTCATTAGTAAACCCAATAGCGCTTTCGCCATCAATTTTAATGATACGGTCGCCCGATCGGATACCGAGTGCATCACTGGGTCCCCCGGCGATAGCTGTAATAACCGTAATGGTATCTTGAATTACATTAAATTGTACACCAATACCTTGAAATTTGCCCGAAAACTCATCGTCAATATTATCACTGAGTGATGGCTCAATATAAACCGAATGAGGGTCTAACCCACGAAACATCGATTCAAGCGCATCTTCGGTACGCGCGGTCATATCCTCATCTGGATAGTTATTCGTAATAAACAGGTAGGCCTGCTCAAATTTATCGACCGACTCACCAAGATTATCGATTTTCAAATCTCCAAACGTAGTGTCGGCCGGAGTATCCTCAAGGTTAGCCGTACTGTCAGATAGATTTTTCACTAATCCCTTAACGCTATTCTGGTATAAATCTGTCACATCTACTTCATCAACATAATTGTCGATGATACGCCGCTGCGTTTGGACGTATTTTTTGATGTTTTTTTGTAGGGTATCGTCACCGGGAATAACAGATTCGACTCCGGCAAACCAGAATGACGATAGTACAATCAGAGTTGCAATATTGGGGATGATAAACTTTTTCATGCTCATAGTGCAGTAGTATTGAAGATCAAGGTATTTATATTAACGTACCAACTATTAGGTAACGTACTGGTTAAGGCAAATGAGTAGTGCCTGATTGATAAGTAGCTGATTTATTTTCTGTTTGTCAACGTATAATTACAGAATATATTGACTTAAATCTTTGTCCTTAACAAGATCGTCAAGTTGTTTGTTCACATAATCCTGATCGATGGTGATATCACCTGAGTTAATATCATCAGGGATAGCAAATAACAGTTCATCTAACAGGGAAGAAAGAATGGTATGCAGGCGTCGAGCGCCAATATTTTCCACTCTTTCGTTTACTTGCGTAGCGATAGCGGATATCTCTTTGAGAGCATCTTCCGTAAATTCCACTTCTACGCCTTCCGCTTCCAGCATAGCTTGGTACTGCTTGGTCAACGCATTTTTAGGTTGTGTAAGTATATCGTAGAAGTCTTGTTCGGTTAGTGAGTTGAGTTCTACGCGAATGGGGAAACGTCCCTGCAGTTCCGGAATAAGATCTGATGGCTTAGAAACGTGAAATGCCCCGGAACCGATAAACAACATATGATCGGTTTTGACCATACCGTGTTTGGTGGATACATTGCTACCTTCCACAATAGGGAGCATGTCGCGCTGCACGCCCTGACGACTTACATCAGGACCTCCGCCACCACCGCTTTTACTATTACCGGATGATTCGGCCACTTTATCAATTTCGTCAATAAAGATAATACCTTGTTTTTGAACACGTTCAAGCCCTTCTTGTACGGCCGATTCGTGATCAATAAGTTTTTCAGACTCTTCTTCTAAAAGAATTTCCCGGGCTTCTTCGATGGTTACCTTGCGCTTGGTCTTCTTTTGTCCGCCCAAGTTACCCAGCATATCCTGCAGGTTAATACCCATCTCTTCCATACCGCCCTGGGGGCCAAAAACCTGCATCATAGGCGAACGGTTTGACTTTTGAACTTCGATCTCAATTTCGCGCTCATCAAGTTCTCCGTTGCGGAGCTTTTCGCGAAACTTTTTACGAGTACGCTCATTCAGTTCTTGGTCGGTAGCACTTTGAGGGCTAAAATCGTCGTCATCAGAATTAAAGCCTGGAGCACTATTGTCGGTTCCCTGGTTCTTTTTAACAGGAGGGATCAAGATATCTAAAATACGTTCTTCTACGATCTCTTTGGCCTCTTCTTGTACCCGGTCGCGCATCTCTGTTTTCACCATGTTGATGGCGATATCAGTCAGGTCGCGAATCATTGATTCCACATCGCGGCCCACATAACCTACTTCGGTAAATTTACTGGCTTCTACTTTGATAAAGGGAGCATCAGCAAGCTTGGCCAGACGCCGGGCAATTTCCGTTTTACCAACCCCCGTAGGGCCAATCAGTAGGATGTTATTAGGTAAGATTTCATCTCTGATTTCTTCGTCAGCATTCATACGTCGCCAGCGGTTGCGCAAGGCAATAGCCACTGATCGCTTGGCATCATCCTGGCCAACAATATATTTATTCAGTTCCGCTACGACTTGTTGCGGTGTAAGATTTTTTTGTGTAACAGTTTTTTGTAGGGTACTCATCAATCTTCAATTTCTAAAATACTCAAGTTATGATTCGTATAGATACAAATATCAGCAGCGATATCGAGAGACTTTTGGACCATTTCTTTGGCTGATAAGTCTGGAGCATTGTCTTTAAGTGCTCGTGCTGCAGCCAGTGCAAAATGTCCGCCACTGCCGATTGCTAAAATTTGATCATCAGGTTCAATAACATCGCCCTGACCAGATATCATCAAGGCTTGGTCTTTATTCATTACGACCAGCAGCGCCTCAAGTTTTCGCAAAAATTTATCTTGGCGCCATTCTTTGGCCATCTCAACAGCAGCACGCTTCAAATTGCCATTGTATTGTTTTAGTTTCTCTTCATACTTCTCGAATAGGGTAAAAGCATCGGCTGTAGATCCCGCAAAACCTGCGGCAATCTTGCCCTCATACAATCGGCGCACTTTATTAACGGTTGCTTTCATGACAGTATTCTCCATGGTGGCCTGCCCGTCGCCGCCAAGAGCAGCCTCACCATTATGGATAATACCTAATACAGTTGTTGCTTTGATTTCAGGTAAACTCATTAAATGTAATTGTGTTTCAATTCTTTTGGATTGTCGTGCAAAATATCAGGAGTCAGATTTGTAATACTTTGATTTGGAACCCGATTGGGAGGGACGTGGTTTTCGGCTATCGCGCTTTTGTCGCCCGCTCGAAGAACCATTATTTTTCTGATAATAATCCAAGTCACCTCTGTTTGGGCGTTCATCCAGGTCTTCCAAATCAGAGTTTTCATTTTTAATAAGCTCATCAACGTCTTTTTCTTGCATTACCACATCTGTGATATCAATATCGGAGCCCGCAATCGTAGCTTTGTACTCATTTAGTGAGATTGTATCATCCGCTACAAAGGTGATCTTTAGCCAATATTGCCACATCCATTTTCGTCGGATGCTTAAAAAGCCTTTTTCCAGATAAGCCTTTAAGTATGGATTGATATAGATATCAACGGCGCGGTAGTCGGTTGTAGTGCGGAACTTACTAAGCCACGCATCCAGATCGGCAATAATAGTATTCTTGGTAACAACGCTGCCCGATCCACCACAAGTGGGGCACACTTTAGATACCGAGTTAACAACACTTGGCCGGATACGCTGCCGTGTGATTTGAACAAGTCCAAAGTCGCTCATGCCAATAACATTGGTCTTGGCGGGATCTTTTTTGAACTCCTTCTTAAGCTCGTCGTAAATCTTCTTGCGGTTTTTATCATTGCGCAGATCAATAAAGTCTACAACGATAATTCCACCAATATCGCGTAGCCGAAGTTGCTTGGCTACTTCACGAGCTGCTTCAAGATTTGTTTTCAGGGAGTTGTCTTCCTGCTTCTCTTTAGCTGCATAAGGACCAGAGTTCACATCCACCACGTACATGGCTTCTGTTTGCTCGAAAATAAGATATCCACCGGAAGGCATACGCACGCGAGGACTAAAAATAGAGTCCACATCTTTAGCAACCTTCATAAAATCAAAGATGTGTTCACGTCCTTTGTAAAGCTCCACGTTGGGAAGCATTTGAGGGGCCACCTGGCTGACATACGATTTTATTTTCTTATGCATCTCAGGATCGTCCACCAGCACGCGATCATACTGTTTGGCAAAAAGATCACGTACCAAACTTTCAGTCATATCCAGATCTTTGTAGAGCAACTCGGGGGGATTAGCCGTTTCGAGTCGTTCCAGGATGCGCTCCCATTTTTTGAGCACATCCCGCATATCGTCTTCAATAGCCTGCTCATCTTTCCCTTTAGCGACCGTGCGAATGATCACTCCAAAGCCATCGGGGACCATCGAACTAACCACGTTTTTCAAGCGTCGACGCTCTTTGTAGTTGTTTATTTTACGTGATACGGCTACGTAATCGCCCATGGGAATGAGCACCAGAAAACGTCCGGCTACCGTAATATCCGTAGAAATGCGCGGGCCTTTTGAGCCAATCGGTTCCTTAACAATCTGAACCAACAACTTTTGACCGGGATTAAGAATCTTTCCCGCCCAGTTCTGTTTCTCATAATTTGAGATCTGGTTAAAGTCGGTTTTCTTTAACTCATTGCGCACATTTTTGTGAATAGCATCACGACCGTTAAGCATCTGAACATATTCTTTCAGATGGTCACCGGCATCAGAAAAGTGCAAAAAAGCATCTTTGGGTGTGCCCATATCGATGAAGGCAGCACGAATGCCACTCATCACCTTATGAACCTTAGCCAAGTATATGTTGCCTACCGTGCGCTGATTTTCATCAGATTCTATAAAAAGTTGGGCCAGTTCGCCATTTTCCAGCAGAGCTATCCGGGTCTGCTTTCCCGAAGCGTGAATAATGATTTGATTTTTCATTGAAATATTCTTCTTTCACGCAGTTGCTGTCCACCGGACGTATAATCCTGATCAGTAAATCAAAAGGGTACATAATAACAACAGTCTTACAGTTCGTTCGTCTTAGCGGGATTTCAGCAACCGCTAAATTAAAATTCCTGTTAGGAGAAAAATTTGTTTGTGTAAAAAAATCGTATTCAGAGGAGGGCGCTTCCTGCAGAGATCGTTCACAAGCAATCAGCGAATTCAATAATATCGCTGCATTCTTCAAAAAGACATTCAATTGCTTCTGAAAAGCGAATAAAACCTTAATAAAAACTTGTGAGTCAATAAGTTGCTGCAAAAGATAAACCTAAAAATTTAATAATCTCCGAATACGCGCTACATAGTATCACATGAATATACAAGTAGTTTACCTATTTTGTAAACGGTAAATTAGCTAACTTCGTTTGGGGGAATTCTATATACGGAGGGTCATGCTACTATTCACTTGGTGGCTGGGTTTGCCATCAGGAGGATTGTCTATTGGTTAGTCATTCGTCCGACTACAAGCGCAGTAGCGCAGTGTTTAGACGAAATGCTACTCCTCCTGCTGGGTACGGGTAATCTTAGCGCCGACATTGGTGAGCTTTTCCTCCAGGTCTTCATAGCCACGATCGAGATGATAAATGCGTAGCACATCTGTTTTTCCTTCGGCCACCATGCCGGCCAAGACCAAACTTACACTGGCCCGTAGATCGGTACTCATCACTGAGGCACCTTTAAGCTTTGTTTTTCCGCTGATATGAGCTGAATTTTTCTTGACGTCAATCTCTGCCCCTAAACGCACCAGTTCGGGTACATAGCTAAAGCGATCATCATAAATCGTATCTGTCACTTTTGATTCACCGGCAGCCTGAGTCATCATCGTAGCCCATTGTGCTTGCAGATCGGTAGGGAAGCCCGGGTAGACTTTCGTTTTTATTGAAGTGGGATCGATTTCCTTTGGTGCATTAATATGAATAGAATTCTCATTAATATTCATTTCAGCCCCGATTTTACGAAATGTCTCTGGGAAATGCCCGAGGTCATCTACATCTACATTGGTAAGCGTAATGTTTGATTTTGGATGCATGGCCGCTGCAATCATAAAAGTTCCGGTCTCGATCCGATCCGAAGCATTGCGTATAGTAATACCTTCGAGTTTATTGACTTTGCGGATGGTCAATGTACGAGTGCCAATGCCTTCGATATCGGCGCCCATCTCGGCCAGTTTTTCGCATAGCAGAACCACATCGGGTTCTTTGGCCGCATTTTTGATCGTAAATTCTTTGGCGCGAAGTACAGCTGCCAGTACTAAATTAACGGTTGCACCTACGCTGCTGGGTTCCAGTGTAAAGGTTCCGCCTTCCATCTCTTCGGGAGCATTAGCAATGACGTATCCTTCATCAAGCTGGATGTCGGCCCCCATGGCACGCATGCCATCAAGGTGCAGGTCAACGGGACGAGGTCCCCACGCGCAACCGCCCGGCAGTGATACTTTGGCTTCACCATATTTGCCAAGCAGTGCTCCCAGCATGTAAAATGATGCCCGCATTTTTCGAACAAGCTCGTAAGGGGCCTCGTAATGGGTTAGATTTTTTGAGTTGATCATGAGCACGCCCTCATCCTCATCAAAGTCTACACGGCAGCCTGTTACGCGAATAACGTTGTTAAACGTATAAATGTCGCGCAACTTGGGAACATTAGTGATGGTTGTTGGCGAATCGCCTAAAATGGCTGCTGCCATTAGAGGCAGGGCTGCATTTTTTGATCCGCTTATTGGAATGGTGCCTTGGAGAGGGGTAGGTCCTTCTATTACAAATTTATCCACTTGCTTCTATTTCTAAAATTAATGCGTCTTTTTCTAATGAATCTCCCTGTGCAACGGCAATAGATGATACGGTGCCTTTGACGGGAGCTTTGAGTTCGTTTTCCATTTTCATGGCTTCAAGAATGGCAACCGGATCGCCGAGTTCCACTTCATCGCCTTCGTCTACTAAAATTTCGAGGATTTTGCCAGGCATAGGGGCATTGAGTTCGCCTTCGCCGATTTCGCCGGCTGTTTTAAAGCCGAGTCGATCTAAGAGTAGATCTTGTTCGTTGCGAACATCTACCGAATGCCAGTTGCCGTTTAGGGTAAATGTTACCGTATGCTTGTCGTATGATACATTATCGATTTTGTAGAGTTTTGTTCCCACCCGCAACAGATAGCGGCCATTTTCTTGGCGGTGGAACTCATAGGACTGAGACTCATCGTCGAAAATAACCTCATTGGCATCATCGACAAGTTCCAGTTCGGTAGTAGAATCGTCAAAAACAGCTTCAAATTTCATAGTTAATTCGATTTAATTTCAGATAACCCTTTACTCGTAGCTTGAAAGGTAAAATCCTGCAGGTTATCGGTATCATAAAAACTGGTCAGGGAAATCTTATTTCCCGTTCGCTCGTAGGCTTCCACAAAACCAAAACTTAGCAGGTTGATGAGATCATCGCGAAGCTCTCCCTGCATTAACCCGGTTTCTTTCATGATAACCTGGAACTTTTCGGGAAAAATAAGTCGTTCTAACACACGCTTTTCGGTTTTGGTAATTTTGTGATTTCCCATAAATAAATCTTGTTAGAAAGAGCTATGAAAATAGGAGAGAGAGTTCTTTTTAACAACTACTGTATTTCTATATCTCCGTAGCTGATGAGGTTTTGTTTACCATCATAAATAAGAATGCGATAGAGAGTCCGTGCGTCATCACTTGAGTTTTCAGCAATTTGGTTGCCATCAATGGGGATCGTATTCATCGAGCTGTTAAGATCACTTTGGTCACGATACCCTATTTGTGGATACCTGTCATCAGAAGGCAAGCGAAACTTGCGTACGATTAGTTCATCTACCGGGTCCTGACTCCTAAAATAGATCTGAATAGTTAACGTGCTGTTGTAAGGGAGTGGATTGGGATGCGGTGGTGATGTTAATTCTGAATCTATCTCAATAAGTCCGCTATACATTGGACTGATTTTCCAATCAGACTGGTCTACATTGCCGATCATATCACCACTTGAGTTCGTCTCAGTAATACCACTGGGAGTTGCAAAAGCTCCATTCTCAAATTCACGTTGATCGTCGCTTTTGGAACAGCCAGTAAGCAACAGGAATCCTGCAAAAATCAAAAAAGAATATGTTAAAACAGACCGTATGTTCATGAACGAAATTCCTGTGAGAAGTTTTTAAAAATATTTCAATTTCACCTATATAATAGGGAACTTTGGAGGCTTATTTAAAACTAATTTTTGATGTTGATTTGAAGATTCTTAAATCATTTTCTGTAAAAGTTCTTGTTCTGCTGGGTGTGCTGTGGTGGATAGCCAGTGCTGGAAATCTCCGGGCTCAAGATTCTTTGCTTACCTTTGAACACCCCGATCGCCCACCCACCATGCAAGAACTGGTCGAATGGAAAGAGGTATTCACTTATAAAGTAAAGTTCGGCTTTTTTAAGTTGGGAGAGGTGAAGACGACGATTATCAAAGACACTACCTATAATGGAGATAAGGTTTGGTGGTTGCGGACGATTATTACGTCCAATTCGGGGATTCCTTTTGTGGGCGAAGAGGAAAATCACTACAACACGTTTATGGTGGAAACCGACAGTACGCCTTACACCAAGTTATATTGGCGCGATAATGTGGATGAGGATGAATATGAATCAGAAGTATATGAGTTTGATTACGACAACCAGCTGGTCTATTTCTCGAAGTCGGGTACGCCGGTTGATACACTGGCCTTGGGGGAACCTTCGAGTTCAGGGCAGTTAATCTTTTACTTTTCCCGATTGTTTGCAGGTACGGACAAGGATTATCAGCTGCCCGTTTATCTCGAAGGGAAAAAAGGATATATCAACGGCGCAAATAGCACGAAAATGGAAGAACGAGAATATGATGCTTTCGAGGAGCCTGTAAAAACATTTTATAGTGAGGGGGATGCCAATATAGATGGTCCCTTTGGATTTAAAGGAAAATATAAAGCATGGTATATTGCTGATGATTTACGCGTGCCTGCCGAAGCACATGCCAAGGTATGGCTGGGAAATGTTAAAGTGCAACTAATCGATTATAAAAAAGAACGCAGATAACGGATGAAGATACAGTTCAAGAAATTACCTCACGCAGAGGATTTACCTTTACCTTCTTATGAATCGGAATTTGCAGCGGGTATGGATATACGGGCTGCTTTGGATGAACCTATCACATTAAAGCCGGGAGAACGGAAGCTGATTCCATCGGGGCTGAAGATGGCGATGCCGCAAGGTTATGAGGCACAAATGCGTCCCCGCAGCGGACTGGCATACCGAAATGGAATAACTATGTTAAATACACCTGGTACTATTGATGCGGATTACCGGGGGGAGCTAAAAATGTTGGCAGTGAATTTGGGGGATGAAGAATTTACTATAAATCACGGTGATCGTATCGCCCAAATGGTGATAGCTCCTGTTATTCAGGCCAACATAAATAAAGTTGAGGTTCTGTCTGAAACCGAACGCGGAGATGGTGGTTTTGGCAGCACAGGGGTAAAGTAGCATTTAGTTAATGGTTATTAGTTGTTTGGATTTTCCAGTAACTAATAACAAATAACCAATATTTTGCTCGATAAGATACGTCCATACATTGATCTGGTTTCCAACAATCAGAACTACCGCCGTCTGTGGCTAAGTCAGGTGGTGTCTAATTTTGGGGATTGGTTTGGGATCCTGGCGGTCTATGCACTGATTACCAAATATTCTGATTCGGAATTTCTGCTGGGATTGATCATCGTTGTAAAAATGATGAGCCTGGCCAGTTTTTCTCCCTTCGCCGGGTATATTACCGACCGTTTTAACCGCCGACGCCTGATGATGCTCTGCGACTTGGTGCGTGGAGCTATCGTGTTGGGCTTACTGTTGGTTGTATCTTACGAAACGCTGTGGCTGGCCTATGTACTCACGGCGTTGCAAATGATGTTTTCCGCTATCTTTGAGCCAGCGAAAACATCATCTATTCCCAATGTAACCACCGAGAAAGAGCTTGTTGACGCAAATGTACTTTCAGCAGCAAGCTGGAGCATTATTTTCACTATTGGGATGGGAGTAGGAGGTTTGGCAACGGCTTGGCTTGGGACAGATCTTGTATTCATCATTAATACCTTCAGCTACGTGCTGTCAGCATGGTTTATCTATCGAGCGGAAATCCCTCAAAAGAAGATGGGTGAAGCGGAACGTAAGCGAACGCGAAATCCATTAACGGGCATCAAAGAGGGCTTCCGTTATTTGTTTGATAACCACCAGGTGTTACGACCGACGTTGGCAAAGGGGTGTTTTACGATGCTGTTGGGCGGACTTACCTACATGTTGATTCTTGTTTCGGAGGACGTATTGTTAATGGGGAGTATTGGGCTTGGTTTACTGTATTCGGCACGTGGAGTGGGCACTGGAATTGGTCCGGTTATTGGCCGACGTATTTTTAACCACGAACGTGATTGGGTGCGTGCCATGGGGTATTGCATGATGTTTGCCGGGGCGATGTATGCGGTGGTGGGGATGACGACAAGTTTAGCTGTGATGTTGATCTTCGTTTTTATTGCTCACGCTGCCTCGGGTGCTAACTGGGTGATGAGTACGGTGTTGTTACAGCGGCGAACACCCGATACTTATCGTGGACGTATTTTTAGTACGGAGTGGCTGCTATTTACGCTCACACAATCGGCATCGGTGATGACGGCTTCTTGGGTTTTAGAAAATGACTGGCTGACCATTCAACAGACAATGATCGTTTATGCTTTGCTGCTATCCGTAGCGGGTATTATTTGGCACTGGACGATTTCAATGCAGGAGGAAGAATATCAAAACTATAAAATAAATGCATCAGATACCTCTGCTGTATCACCCAGTGCGAAAGAGTTGCAATAGAAAAGCCCGACCAATAGCAGCCGGGCTTAAACGAATTAGTTTTGTGGTTTTAATCTTCCGGGATGTTATAATCAATCTTATCGGGACGGTAATCGCCTAACAAGTGCTCGGCGAAATAACGCCAGCGGAGACGTTCGAAGTAGGGAGAAAACGATCCAAACCCGTGTCGTTGCCCCGGAAGCATCATAAAGTCAAACATTTTACCATTTTCAATTAGCGCATTGGCCAGTTTGATGGTATTTGCCGGATGAACGTTGTTATCGATGGCTCCGTGAACCAGCAATAAGTGTCCTTCCAGGTTTTGGGCTAAGTCGATATTGGTCTCAATTTCTGATTCAAACTCCGTTTTGGTTTCCACCGAATCCGACGAAGTGCTATCAGGTTGCACATTCTTTTCTACACCTTCAACACCGTGATGGATTTCGCTCCACCACAGGTTGTAGATATTGTTGTCGTGGTTTCCCGCCGAAGATACGGCAACATCATAAAAGTTGGGATAGGTCAGCAGGGCTGCAGTACTCATAAATCCACCGCCGGAGTGCCCGTAAATACCAACTTTATCTAAATTAATATAGGAGTGGCGAGCAGCCAACTGCTCCAAGGCATACTTGTTATCTTTCAGTGGATAATCGCGTAAATTTCCATACCCATAATTATGGTAATATTTACTACGGATAGGGCTGCCACCACGTTGTCCCATAGCAACAACGATAAAGCCGAGTTGTGCCAGGGCCGTCTCATCCTCATGACTGAACCCGATAGGGAAAGGCTCAACCTGTGGACCGGGATAGACGTACGTAATGATGGGGTAGGTTTTGGTTGAATCGAAATCAAACGGCTTCCACATTACTCCATGCAAATTCGTTGCATCGTCGGCTGCTTTGACGCTGAATGTTTCGGGAGCTTGCCAACCGGCTTCTTTTAAACGACTCACGTTAGTTTCTTCAAGTGTGGTAATTACATCTCCGTCTTCGTTTCGGAGTACCGATTGGGTAGGCTGGTCGACGCGGGAATAGTTATCCACGAAATAATTACCTTTCTCAGATGTGCTGATACTATGTGTCGCATTTTCGGGCGTTAACCGCTCGATGTCAGAGCCGTCAAAATTGACTTTATAGAGTTGAGAGTAATAGGGATTTATGTTTGCTTCGCGACCGTATCCCTCAAAATAAAGCGTGCGATCGGTAGTATCGACTTTGGCGATATCACCAGCTACAAAATGGCTGTCGGTAATTTTATTCTTCAGATTACCATTCTCATCATACAAATAATATTGTCCCCAGCCCGTGCGCTCAGACCACCAAATATATTCTTCTCCATCGTTGATGATAGCTAAATTCGAAAGCATTACATTAAAATAAGGATTACTTTCTTCACTAAAGAGTACTTCGGTTTCGCCGGTATCAGTATTTGATTTGAGGACGTCAATTTTATTCCATTCTCGATTTCGGCGCAGCATATACAGATAATCTGAGCCGTTCCCGGTATAAATACCACCATTGTTAAAATAAGCTCCTCCAATCACCTCGTCGGTCCATTCTTCTTTGTTAGTATCTAATTTTACACCGCCGGTGTCAGCAAGGGTATCGGCTTCGAAAACCCACATTTCATGTTGAGGAACATGTTCTTCGCCGGGCATAGGGTATTTATAGGTTTCGAGCTCAGGACGTTCTTTTAGGGAGTTAATTACCCAGAGTTCTTTGACATTACGCTCATCGGTACGTTTGGTATAAAGCTTATTAGAATCCTCGAACCACTCGGCAACGGATCGTAGCTTTTCATTACTGGTAGTGTCTCCGGCATCAGCCTGAAAGCTATACCAGCGTTCACCACTGTCTGTCAGCTGATATTCAGTGCTGTCGGCATCATCAGCCTTCATTAAGTATAAGTCATGATTTTTCGCATAAGCAATCCAAGTGCTATCCGGGGAATAGGTGGCCCAGCGTTCGTTAGGCTCATCTTTCAGTGAATCTCCTTTGATGAGTGAACTGTTGTCGAGCCGATACTTAAAGTTGATACTATCAACATGAAAGGTGAATATCTCATCGGCAACATTATATTTGAAATCGTTGAGCTCAAGTTCTTTGTGATTAAACGTCCGGCTAAATATTTCCGAAAGCTGGGCGGCCATTACCTTGCGATCAAAAAGGGGACGTTTTTCACCATCTTCGGCATCTACAAAATACCAGTGTGTTCCGGATGGATTTTCATAGCTGTACCAAAAGCGATCTTGGTCTTCAATCCACCGGGGATATATTTCGGTATCACCCGTCATCTTTTCCATACGATCTTCAGTAAACCGTTCGGCTGCCTCAAAGTTGGCTTGTTGGGCAAAAATATTAGTTGAAAAGGAGAGGGTGAGTAGTAATAAAAATAACGTTCGCGAAAGATATGAGAACATAGCTTGATTTGTGCCTGTGTTTAATTTTCGATCAATATTTATAAAACAAACTATCAATGCTAAACGCGAGACCGTAAAAGAAAGTAAAAATAGGAGGGGTAATGGTTTACGGTAGGGGTTTGAGAAAGGTCGCAATGTCGAGCATTAAATCACTGTTGGAGAAGGTAGGCAGGGGAGCGTACAAAGAGATGATCTTTTTTAAGATTTTCGTATCAGGAGTTCGATTGAAAGTAATTTATTTTTACTCAAAGTGTTTTTTCTCTTTCTCAAAATCATCATCCGAAACAAGTCCCTGCTGCCATAGTCCTGTCAGATAATCCATACGCTCCATCGATCCGGGTTTGCCTTCGGGTTGCTCTGGCTTAGTTTGTTCTTTTTTCTTGAGGCGCTCTTTTTGGATAGAAATCGCTTTCTCAAGCATGTCCTTCAAGGCAAAGGGATCGTCCATGCCTCGAAGAGTCATTGAGGTCGCTGTAGTTTTTAGGACGATATCTCCGACAGAAGCTTTCTTTTGCAGCCAACTTTGCACAACGCTGACATTCTCAATATTCACCAAATCAATATTGCGTTGATATTTGTCATCACGCGAAGAAATTTGGGTATCGCTAAATGTATAAGTGTATTTGTTTTGTTTTTTGTAGATCCAATATAGCCCAACTAACCCAATTCCAAAGAGTGGAATCAGCAAAATAGAAAGGGTATATCCGAGAAGATAATTCTTCCAGTTAGGCTGCAGGGTGATCGTCTTTTGGGTAGATTGATCGACCATAAGATTCAAACTTTTTGACAGTTAATTAATCTATTGTAAAGGTAGGTAAAATTCGGGAAAGACTAAGCCGAAAAAACTAATTTTTCCAAAACAGATTTCGTATATTATCACGCTTTCTAATTGATGCCCACTGTGGGTGCTAAAGAATTTGATTTTTTGATGGCTCTAAAACCCTGGAAATACGTCGTTGCTGTTTGGATGACGGTTGTCATTATCGCCGGATTTCTGATCCCCATTCCCGAAATCGCTATTCTCAAAGAATCGGCGCGAAACCTGTTTCTGCATGTGCCTATGTGGTTTACGATGTCAGTTTGTTTTGCAACGGGATTATATTACAGCATCCGCTATTTGAATAACCCGATTATGAAATTTGACCGCAAAGCCGAAACGGCAACCCAAGTGGGGCTTATTTTCGGGATCTGTGGACTTCTGACTGGTGCTATCTGGGCACGCTTTACATGGGGCACGTGGTGGACTTTTGCTGAGCCACGTATGAATCTTTCGGCATTGGGAATGCTGATTTATGTAGGGTATTTTGTATTGCGAACGGCTTTTGATAACCCTGAAAAGAGAGCCAAGATAGCTGCTGTATTTAATGTATTTGCGGCTACGACTATCCCTTTTTTATTGTATATCATTCCGCGCCAGTTGCCAAGTTTACATCCGGGAGCTGATGGAAATCCGGCTTTTAGTGAGATTACCGCTCCGGAACTGCGTTATATTTTCTATCCGGCAGTAATTGGATTTATCGCATTGGCGGTTTGGCTGAATGATATTCTCAATCGCTATAAAACTGTTAAGCATTTAACTGATCAACAACGAGCATGAAATTTTCACTAATTCAGGCACAAGAAGATACCGTTGCGGCCGTTGATACATTAACTGAGAACTATTCCCAGCAGTGGGATGGCACCACGGGGCTGGATCAGGCAAGTCCTTTAATACAGGCTGTTGCATCATATGATCTTATTTTTATAGTCTTGGGCGTGAGCCTGGTTATCTGGTTTGTATTGTTATTTTTTATCATCAGGGTAGATAAGAAAGTCGGAAAGCTCGAAGAAGAAATAGAAAAATCTAATCGAAAGGAAATATCATGAAACCGAAGCTGATTATTGGAATAATCGCAATCGTTGGTTTTACATCGCTGCTAATGTATAACTTTGGAAACAGTATTAGCACATACGTAAATTTTGAACAGGCTTCAGGAATGGAAGGCGCCCATGTGGTAGGGAAGTGGGACGATTCGCAAAAGTATGGCTTTTCGATGGAGACCAAACAGTTTTCCTTTTATATGGAAGATGAAGATGGCAATGTTCGACGGGTAATATATCCCAAACCCAAACCCAATAATTTTGAAGAAGCAGACCAGCTGGTTGTAATCGGGGAGATGCAAAATGGTGTTTTTTATGCCAACGATATGTTGATGAAATGTCCTTCGAAGTATAATAACGCCGACGAAGCCGAATTTGAACAAGCAACTGCTGCAAAGAGCTAATATTTCATGATTGGATTTTTAGGAGACCTGTTTGTCAATGCCGCCTTGGTAAGCGCTATTCTGGCGGCTATTGGTTACTATTTTTTCGCCCAGAACGATACGTATAAGCACTTTAAGATATCAAACTGGCTATTTGGGCTGCAGGGACTTTTCTTGCTGGCTGCTTCGGGACTACTGTTGTATATCATCCTTACGCATCAGTTTAATTTCTATTACGTTTACAATTATACCAGCAGCAACCTCCAGATCAAGTACCTGATATCAGCTTTTTGGGGCGGTCAGGAAGGGAGCTTTATGGTTTGGATATTGTTTTCCATCCTGATTGGATTCGGTCTTATGAAATGGACGCGTGACCCGTATCGCGGACCGGTGCTGTTTTTCTTGACACTGACTCAGATCTTCTTGCTTTCGATGATTTCCGGTATTTCAATAGGAGATTTCCAGCTTGGAGCTTCGCCATTCCGGTCGCTGGCTGAGGCAATGCCCAACGCACCGTTTTTGCAATCTAATCCCGATTTTGTCCCCCAGGATGGCAAAGGACTTAATGACTTGCTCAAAAGCCCCTGGATGATGATTCATCCGCCCATTCTTTTTACTGGGTTTGCAATGATGACGGTGCCATATTGTTTTGCGATGGCCGCATTGTGGAAGCGCAAATACAATGAGTGGGTGACGCCAGCACTTCCATGGACACTTGGCGCTAACGTGGCGCTGCTAACCGCTATTTTTCTTGGAGGTTACTGGGCGTATGTGACCCTATCATTTGGTGGATATTGGGCTTGGGATCCGGTAGAAAATGCCTCATTTGTACCATGGCTGTTGGGCACAGCGGGTATTCATGCCATGATTATCCAGCGCAAAAGTTCAACGTCACAGAAAGCATCTATTATTTTTGCGATTCTTGCTTATGTGGCGATTGTATACGAAACCTTTCTTACAAGGTCGGGTATTTTATCAGATTCATCGGTGCATAGTTTTGTGGATTTGGGACTATATAACCAGCTGGTCGCTTTTATGGCAGCCGTTACTATTATTGGGCTCGGTCTGTTTGTTTATCGATACAAAGAACTTCCTTCACAGGAAAAAGAGTCCAAGCTTTTAAGTCGCGAGTTTATGACTTTTGCTGGCGCGATGGTGCTGTTTTTGCTCGGATTAGTCATTATTCTGGGAACGAGTTCACCTATCATTGGTCGATTGTTTGTAGAAAATCCCACGCCGCCCGAGGTTAGCTTTTATAATGAATGGACGATGCCGTTGGCAATTATAGCGGCAATCATGACAGTATTGGGGCAGTTCCTGTTTTGGAAGCGTCAGGATGCGGAATCGTTGGCTGCTGACTTGTTGTGGCCG
Source organism: Fodinibius sp. Rm-B-1B1-1 (assembly GCF_038594945.1). Classification (NCBI taxonomy): domain Bacteria; kingdom Pseudomonadati; phylum Balneolota; class Balneolia; order Balneolales; family Balneolaceae; genus Fodinibius; species Fodinibius alkaliphilus. The sequence goes on along the minus strand of NZ_JBCFYD010000002.1, from coordinate 1,452,712 downwards.
GTAGCAATTTCATGTGCGCTTACGTTGGCTACGATTATTATCGGGGATGTTCGAAACCTCTATTACATGGTATACCTATTAGCAGCATGGTTTGCCGTGGTGGGGAATTCTGTGGTTATGTATCGGCTAATTCATCGGAATCCCATGCTTATAGGTGGTACGCTTACTCATATTGGGTTTGGGATATTGCTGCTCGGTATTTTGGCTTCGTCGGCTTATAACGAGATGCTGCTGGATGAGTCCGTTAAAAATTATAATGCTGCTATTGAACGCGGTGAAGTTACGGATGAGCAGGGATTTCAAAAGACGCAGAAAGTTGAATTTTTAGAGCTCAACCTGGATCAACCTAAAATTCTTGATGACCGTTATAAGGTGACCTATGAAGGATATACGCTCAAGAATCAAGAGCGTCCGGGACAGCAACAATACCGTATTAAATTTGAGCCGGCCGATGGTGAGGGGGAACAGTTTGTGTTAAGTCCACAGGTGTATCCCATGTTATCATCATCTTCGCAGTCCGAAATTCAGTGGTCGGTTGATCCCGATGTGCGTACAGGTTGGATGAGTGATATCTATTTATATGTGGCCGGTAGTTCGTACGTTGAGCGTAAAAATGAGCAGGCTAAAGAATCGGCCGAAAAGCGACCGGGCCTTGCATCAACAGAAGATGATTCTATAGCAGTGCAGGAGGTGAGCTTATCTCGTGGCGAAACGGTTAAGTTTGATATTTTTGATCTGACCTTTAATGACTATTCTGAGGTCGATGATCAGCAGCTGAGAGACAGTACCTTAGTTGCGATTCGGGCGAATCTTGAGCTTTCGGAGCGGGGTAGTGATTCGTCAGTGCCAATCCGCCCACTATTTTCAATTTACTTGCAGGATGATGAAAACTGGACCTATGCTCCACCGGTAGCAATTCCCGGTTATGAAGATGCAAGTATTCAGTTTACAAGTGTGGACCCATCAAATGGAGGGATCGATCTTAAAATCCGCGGTATTGAGTCCAAGATTCAAGAGCAGTGGGTGTTGCTGGTAGCCGAAGAGAAGCCATTTATATCAGTAGTATGGCTGGGTACCTTTTTGCTGATGGCTGGATTTAGCGTTTCCATTTTTCGACATTGGGATAGGGAACGAAAAAAGTCCTAAAACAAGTCTATCACTTTCAATCAAAGTTGAGTTTAACTCATATTTAAGGAAGCGTTTTAATCCATGCCACGCTATAAGATCTTGATAGAGTTTGAAGGTACTCGTTATAGCGGTTGGCAAAAACAGCCCAACAGCAATACGGTAGAGGAGGAGATTGAATCAGGACTGTCCAGAATTTTGCCGCATCCGGTAGACGTCATCGGTCAGGGCCGTACCGACAGTGGGGTTCATGCTGAAGGGCAAGTTGCCCATTTTGATTTCCCAACTGAACTGGATCCCCATAAAATATTGTATGCTCTGTTAGGAGTGTTACCGCATGATATTGCTGTTTGGGATATTCAGCAGGTTGCGGATGATTTTCATGCCCGTTTTGATGCTACTGCGCGACGTTATCGCTATCAGATTATCCGCCGCCCGGCTCCCTTGAAGCGGTCTTTTGCTGAAATGGTACTTGATGATCTGGATTTGGATGCTATGCACAATTGCGCACAAAAAGTTCAGGGTACGCACAATTTTGATAGCTTTACCAAGCCGGATAATGACAATCCTGATTCGGTATGTGAGGTAATGGAGTCGTATTTTACTGAGGAAGATTGCCAACTTAGTTACCATATCGAAGCCAATCGGTTTGTACGTCACATGGTACGCAGGTTGGTTGGGACAATGTTAGAAGTAGGAAAGGGCAAACGACCAGTTCAGGAATTTGAAGATATGATTGATAAACCCAGTAAAAATAAGAATGGTCATGGGGCCGCGGCACACGGACTGATACTTGAGAAAGTTAGCTACAAAAAAAGCTAAAAAAATTCTTGACTCGAGTAACCTAAATCTATTATATTTGTCCTCTCTTTGAGACGGTTGAAAGATTTTCAAAAGAGTAACATTCCTCGGTAGCTCAGCGGCAGAGCAATCGGCTGTTAACCGATGGGTCGTAGGTTCGAATCCTACCCGGGGAGCTCAAGAATGAAGGACTGATTAGCAATAGCTGGTCAGTCCTTTTTTATTTTCTGCCATTCTGTTTTAGCTATTTATCTGCTAAATAGTTGATCTCAATATCTTCAGTATCATCATCTACATGAAAACTAACTGACTGGGTTATTGTTTTTATTAAGTTTTCTCTTAGTACAGAATCAGATTCATCCCACATAGTGATGAGCTCGTTTAGAAAAACTTTGTAGGTACCATCAACCACGAGATTAGAGTTGTAATCGTCTACCGCTACATTTTTGATGTGATACCGGGAAACTAAAATCACGTAAGTTCATAATAAACCTCCTTGGTTAGAAATAATGAAAGGCTGCTTACACAGCCCGTTATCATTATTCTTATACCAAGAAATAGAGGATTCTGAGATCTGACTTCATGTTACCTTTTCGTGTTATTGCCTTTTCCGAATTCCAATTGGATATACTTGACTGCTAAAAATATTGGAACAATGAATAGATTTTTACATTTAACCAATACAATCAATAATTAAATTTGGGGTATTATGATCAATATTAAATTGGGGGGGATCCTCCTATCTGTTCTTCTTATTACGGCATGCGGAAATCCTGATCAACAACAAGGGGCAAACAACAATGTTGAAACCCAGTTGGTTAGGGAAACGGATTCACTGTCGAATGAACTTTCAACCGCGAGTGATTCGGTTGAGAAAAAAATGAATGATTTGCAGGAGACTTTAGAGAGTCTTGATAATTAATCGGAAAATGACATTACAACATTTATTATGAAACGACTATTCCAACTATCCATCGTTACAGTTATGCTACTGTTTTTGGCGGCAAGTGTTAGCATGGCCCAAAACAATAACAAAGGAAACAAGGGTAAATCAGAAAAAGCAGAGCAGAAACAAGAACGTCCTGACAGCCTAAAAGCTCAACAAGGGAAAGCGGATTCGTTAGCTCAGGGAGCCAAGGGAAAAAAGAAAAACCAAGGCAACAACCGAAAAACCGAAGGCCAAAAGACAAATAAAGGCCAAGGGAAGGCCTTCGGAAAAGACAAGGGTGATATGTCGGGGCGTGAGTTCGGACAAGCACGGGCAGCAGCTGCCAAGCAGCTTAAGAATGATATTGAACGATTAGATCAGAACGTTGATTCCGCAGAAGTAGCAACAAAGCAAGCCGAAGAACAAATAGAACAAGCTGAAGAACGCCTGGAGGCAGAGCAATTAACCGAAGAGGAAAAACGCCAGAAAAAGCAACAGATAGAAAAAGCCAAACAACGGCTTTCTGAACTGGAGCAGATGTTAAAAAAGGAAAAGATGAATCTTAAAAATGCTCGTTCTAAACTTGAAGAGCTCACTACCAACAAGCCTGCTCCTGATAGTACAGACCAAGAACCTAAGGAGGATAAACAGAATACCGATGAAGGTAATTCTGAGGAGGGTGGCTAAGAATCATCTATAATTAATTATATGAGACAAAAGGCTCAATTATCAGATTGAGCCTTTTGCTTTTAATAATAGAAAGTATTTTTTAAGTACTCACACTATTTTAGACACAGTTAAACTATAGATAGGAGGGGTGTCCGTTTAATGCGCGGTTTAGTCCAAATTTTCTTGCATCTAAAAGTCCAGTTAAACCCTCAATTGCATGGTCAGGATTGCTTAAAAGTTTTTGAGCGTTACTTAACCTTAACTTTCCTAACTCTTGATTTTATATTCACGCTGGCAAGCCTCGGAGCGGTCTGGATGCTCTTCGATAAACACAACGGCTTGCGGATCACAAGCTTGCAAGTATTTGGCACCTTTACCTTGCCTATGCTGATGCCACCGTCTGATCACATAGTTTATGGAACTGGGATGTTCATTTTCCAATCGAGTAAAATCATTTTTTGGTTTTGTGAGCTAAGCTATACATCATAATGGCAATAAATAGGTAGGGCAATCAAAAATAAGGTAATACTTTCACAGAAGGTTTAATGTGGAGTTTTACATAAAGGAGTTATTGTAGATGGCAGAGGTAGAACGAGTAACGTTTAATAACAGTACCAGCAGGGAATTCAGTCAAACGGTAAAGCAGCGGGTTAATCAATATTTTGAGGAGCGTAATCTCTCAAAACATGCTAACACCCAGATGGTTATTAAAACCATTATAATGTTAACGCTTTATTTTGGACCATATGCGTTAATTATGTCGGGTTCATTTTCTCTCGGAGCTATGTGGTTTTTGACCTTTGTAATGGGCATTGGCATGGCGGGTATTGGTTTTTCTGTATCACATGATGCCTTGCATGGAGCTTACTCTTCCAATAAGCATATTAATCGCGCATTGGGATATACGTTTGACCTGGTTGGAGCAAATGGCTACATCTGGAAGATAACACACAACATAATCCATCACACCTATACCAATATTCACGAACACGACGAGGACTTGGAGGTGGCCGAGTTTATTCGCCTCTCACCCCATTCAGAGTATAAATCAATCCACCGCATACAACATATTTTGGCCTTTTTTGCGTACAGCCTTTCCACATTTTTCTGGGTGTTTATTAAAGATTACAAGCATTTTGCAAAGGATAACATTGGCCCGTACGAGAACAAAACGCATCCCATGAGCGAGTGGATTATCCTGTTTGTTACCAAGGCTCTTTATTATACCTATATGCTGGTGCTGCCGTTGCTTTTACTTGATATCTCGTGGGTTCATTTGTTGATTGGATTTACAACGCTTCACCTGACGGCTGGCTTGACTGTTGGCATTGTTTTTCAACTCGCGCATGTTGTCGAGGGAACGGATCATCCGCTCCCGGACGAAGATAATATGATTGATGAACACTGGATGATTCACGAAATGGTGACGACCAATAATTTTGCGCGTGATAACAAGGCATTATGCTGGTTTGTTGGTGGACTGAATTTCCAAATTGAGCACCATCTTTTCCCCAGAATATGTAGCGTGCACTATCCGGCCATTAGCCATATTGTTGAAAAAACGGCTAAAGAGTTTGATATCCCCTATAACCAGCACGATACCTTTTTTGAAGCAGTGGCCTCCCATTATCGGACACTCAAAAAGTTTGGTGACCCGGAATTTACCTATTCCGAAGCCCATACTTAAGATATCTTGTTGAACACGGTAGGTATTCCAAACACTTCCTGCTTCTGATCAGTTTTTGCTACAGTTGCGTTAGGGATATCTTATCAATAATAATGGATCCGCTGCCGTTGAGGCGTACGCCTATCTTTCCGGCTTGGGGTGCATCTCCATGTCCATGCACAACCATTTCTTTGTTGATATATCCCCTAAAATGAGTTCCGTTGGCAACTGTGCGAATGAACATTATCCCCGAGGCGGAGTATTTACTCTCTTCGAATATCTCGCGCTCTCCATTACGGACTCTTCCCTGGGATATCATGCCGTCGGATGACAGCATCACAAAATCATAATTTTTGGCATCCTGTACGTGGTTAACCAACGATATATCGCCCTCGAAATTCGACATATCTACATAATAATCGACTTGTACATTTTGATACGTTTCCTTGCTGATATAGAAGTTAGGGGAAGAATTAGGATTTAGCTGTAGCACATGATTTTTATTATTGCTTCGTATCGTGGGACGAAGAGCCTGAATCCCACCTTCTAACCACTCAAATTCTGTGAGCAGGGTACTAACGCCATTAGGACCAATCTCCCAGGTCCAATCCCCATTATCATGGACAGTAAATGTAGATTCATTTTCTTGTAAGCTATCCGTTGTCATGGAGTCAATGTTTTGTTGTTGCAAAAGCTGTCCGGTTCCGGCGCCGTAACCGAAGACCATCTCAGCACCATGATCACCGGTTTCGTAGAGCAAGAACACTCCCGGCAAGGCAAGTACAAATAACGCAATGCGAATAGGTCGAGGGTCCATCTTTTGGTACCAGTGCAGGGCAATTCTCAACATCACGTATATCCCAAAAAACCACACGGTCCATACCGCCCAATCTGAATGTTCGTTTAGGACGGATTGGGCTCCGGTGGGGACAAAGATACTATCAGCGGCCCATGTTCCAGTGTAGTAAGCGGCAATTCCTGAAAGGGCTCCAATGCTATACAGGATTGTTGATTTTATGTCATCCCACCAGTTGTCTGGCAGAAAGAAGTTGAGAAAATCCATCAACACGGCTAATAGGATAATAGCAATTGGAAAGTGAACGATAATGGGGTGCAGGTTTGGAGCCCAGTGAGGAATCAGTTCCATAATTGATAAAATTGGTTACACCAGTTTAGAAACTGGTAATGTAGCTAATTTAAATACTTTGATATAACTAAAATAAGTGTTGTAGCTTTGTGAATTTTTGCCGTTTTAATACCTATGGCTTGTTACGATATTTTTTATGTATAGGGTATGCTGTTTTTGGATAACCGCCTTTGCGGCTTACACGTTTTGCAATAAATAACCTACAGTAGAAACAGGCAAATGCGTTCAAAAGTTGTAGATATTGAGAGTTATCATTTGAAAAGCTTTCGTGCTAAAAAAACTGTTATTATTAATCCAAAGAGGGAGTTATCATGTCATTAGCCAAAGTAATTGAAGTTATTGCCGAGGGAGATACCATTGAGCAGGCTGTTGAGAATGCAGTTAAGCAAGCTTCTGAAACAGTGCAAAACATCAAGAATATAAATTGCGAAAATATTCAGGCCATTGTTACAAATAATAGCATTGAAAAATATCGAGTGAATGCAAAAGTAACGTTTGTTCTTGGTAAATCCTGATCGAAGAACTATAGATAGGATTTGACTAATAAAAATTCCACTGACCAAGAGTTAGTTGTATGTGGAAAAGGTACGGTGGTAGGTAATTTCTCCCGAAGGAGGGTGATGGTTGAAAGATTTTACGAGAAAATATTTCTTGGGGATTCCATCACAGAATAGCTTATCATGATGGTGAAATCCAAATTGCTTATAAAAGTTCGGTTCACCTACTAATACACATCCATTAGCACCAAGGGATTTTAATTGGTCGAGTCCTTCTGTGATTAATGCTGACCCAATGCCTTGGTTTTGGTAGTCAGGAGTTACTGACACAGGAGCAAGACCATACCAGTTTTGATGGTCTCTATTAATTGAGATCTCTGAAAAGGCAATGTGGCCTACAATTATTTGATTAGTTACAGCTACTAAAGAAATTGAAAGAGCATCGTTATCTCGCAAGTCTGAAACCAACAGGTGTTCTGTTTGATTGCTATAAGGATGATTTTTAAAAGCTGATTCTATAACAATATTTATTTGTTTTATATCACGTTCTTTTTCTGGGCGGATCGTTAGTTTATCAGTCATTGTAAAATGATGTGTATGTCTATCTCAAATAAAAAAGTATGAGCATAATAGATGCTTTATAAAGCTGTTAAATAACAGTTGGAGGAAAGTTCTTTTTTCATGAGTTCTATGTGAACAATCCCAGACCTTCCAATGATAGAAATGGTTAAAATATTACTCTCTCAGGATAAAGATTATTGATTAATAAAGTAATAATTGGCTGTTAAATACTGTCAGCAATTTAACGCTTTTTTACGTACACTTTTTGCTTCTCGTCACGTATTTTAATAATTACTTGTGCAATTAATAGAAGCCCTTAAATTATGAGTTCTATGAAACGCATATTCATATTTTTTGTAGCATTTTTTCTTTCAACATCATTTAGCACAATACAGGCACAAACGACCAGTGATGGTGAGGCTGAAAGCTTGATGGGATTTGCTCGCGCTGTTGCAGTTACGGATGGCGCCGTGCTTATCGGTGAGCCGGCGAATCCCCACCAGCCGGGCCTTGTATATGTTTTTAAGCAGAATCAGAATGAATGGTCGCAGCAGTTAGAACTCTCTGCATCTGATGGTAAAATTGGTAACAGTTTTGGAGCTTCTATCAGTGTGAACGGCAATCGTGTATTAGTGGGAGCGCCAGCGCGTAATGATGAAAGTGGCGGAGCGTACTTGTTCGAGAAATCCGGAGACGGGGCGTGGAATGAAGTAGCCCAGCTGGCGCTTTCGGATACCAGTAAAAAAGGTGGATTGGGTAGCAGTGTTGCTGTGACTGACGATCATGCTTTTGTAGGCGCACCCGCAGAAGATGAAGAGAGTGGGGCAGTTTATGTATTTAAAAAGGATGGATCTGGTAGTTGGAGCCAGCAAGCTCATTTGGCTAATCCCGATACTGCTCAAGGCTTTAGCTTTGGATCAGCATTGGCGGTAGATGGTCAAAAGCTGTTTGTAGCGGCCCCCGAAGATGGTGGTGCTGTGTATGTATATCATAAAGATGAAGAAGGAAGTTGGAACAATGAAGGAATGCTAAAGAGCGATCAGGTAGCTGATAATGCACGCTTTGGATCTGCTTTGCAGCTGCATGGCGACAAGGTTTTTGTAGGGGCGCCCCGCGATGCTTCTGGATCGGGTGGTGTATTTATTTATGAATATGAGGATGATGAATGGAATTCTGCAGGACGACTTGTAGCATTCGATAGTGGACCGCGTTATGGCTTTGGATCATCATTGGCTATTGCCGATGATAAACTTTGGGTCGGCGCGCCCGGTGCTGATGGACGTAAAGGAGCACTCTACCAGTTTAAGCAGGATGATACTGATGAATGGGTAGGCGTTACAAAAGTTATGGGGCCCGATCGTAAGTCTGGCGATCAATTTGCCAGCACGCTTGCTGTTGGTAATAATACGGCAGTAGTCGGACTTACAGGTGCTGATTATGGAGCGGGAACAGCTGCTATTATGGAATTTGGTGACACGCAGAATTGGACGGTAGCTTCAACTGTTATGAGCAAAGGAAGTTCTGTGCTTGAACCCATTGCCGGTAATAAAGTGGAGTGCAGCAATGGTAAAGCCTCACATTTTGATTGCAGTAATGTAAATCTGCTTTCGTTTCTTCCTATTGAAGAAATTGGCGGAGATCGTGGCGTTCGAATGAATGATATCTGGGGCTGGACGGATCCCCAAACAGGAAAAGAATATGCTCTGGTAGGGCGTATTGACGGTACTTCTTTTGTGGATGTTAGTAATCCTTCAAATCCTGTTTACGTAGCTGATTTACCGATGACCGAAGGATCAAGAGCAAATGCATGGCGCGATATCAAAGTGTATGAAAATCACGCATATGTAGTGGCCGACAATGCAGGAGAGCACGGTATTCAGGTTGTGGATTTAACAAAGTTACGTGAATTTGACGGAACACCATTGACCTTGGAAGAAGATACTATTTACGACAAAGTTCATAGTGTGCATAACATTGTGATTAATGAGGATACCGGATTTGCCTATGCCGTGGGAAGCAGTGGCGGCGGACAAACTTGTGGCGGTGGATTGCACATGGTTAATATTCAGGATCCCAAGAATCCAACTTTTGCTGGTTGTTTTGCCGATCCATCAACTGGACGTAGCGGCACGGGGTATACGCATGATGCCCAATGTGTTACGTACAGCGGCCCCGATAAAGAGCATCAGGGTGAAGAGATTTGTCTTGGAGCTAACGAAACGGCCATCAGTATTGCCAACGTTACGGACAAAGAGAATCCACAGGCACTTTCCACGGTTTCTTATCCCGACTATGCTTACGTACACCAGGGATGGTTGACCGAAGATCAGCGTTATTTCTTTCAGAATGATGAGCTTGATGAGTTGACGGGCAACGTTGATCACACGCGAACGCTAATCTGGGATGTTTCTGATTTGGATGATCCCCAGTATGTGGATGATTATCTATTCGATAATGAATCATCTGATCATAACCTTTATATCAAAGGTAATACAATGTACTTATCGAATTACCAAAGCGGCTTACAGGTGCTTGATGTTAGTGATCCGGAAAATCCCCAGAAGACTGGATTTTTTGATACCGAACCTTTTGGTGAAGATGAGCCCGGCTTTGCAGGAACGTGGAGTAATTACCCTTACTTTGAGAGTGATATTATTATCATGACCAGCTCTACTGAAGGGTTATTTATTCTCGAAAATGCGGATCAGCCCGTTACTCCTGCAAGTGCACAATAAGCTATAATCTGACTGCAAATAATAGATTACCTTTCCGATTATGATGCGGATGTCTTTATGGTTGCGAATGTTGGTATGTGGTTTTGTCCTGCTAACTTTTTCTGCCGGTTCTGTAATAGCCCAACAAGGAGCTGCCGAGAGTAATGACAGTTCAGAACAGAATCAGCATATTTATGTATGCAATCAGGGAGAAGCAACGTTAACGGTTATTGATGTCGCTACCAATGAAGTTGTCGATAATATCGATTTGCAGGAGTTGGGATTCTCGGCCAATGCCAAGCCGCATCATGCTGTTGCAGAGCCTGATGGGTCGTACTGGTATGTGACATTAATTGGCGAAAATAAGGTACTCAAATTCAATCGTGAGAATGAACTGGTTGGTCAGGTATCGATGGAGGTGCCCGGGCTCATGGAGTTGCATCCTACGCGCGATTTGCTGATGGTTGGTCGTTCAATGAGCGCGGTAAATCCGCCGCAAAGTATTGGGATTATCAACCGCTCTGATATGACGCTTCAAAAAGAGGTGCCCACTTTTTTCGCACGTCCCCACGCAATTACGAGCACGCCCAATGGAGCATGGACCTATATTGCAAGCTTGGCCGAAAATCAGATCTTGTCGTTGAACAACGAAACGGAAGAAACGGACCTTATTAATCTTGCTGGAGATACGCACGTATTTGTTGATTTTGCGATATCACCCGATGGTAATACGTTGGTTGTCACCGGACAGATTTCCAGCAAACTGCTCTTTTTTGATATCAGCGATCCGTCAACTCCCAAACTTACTGAAAGTATTGATGTCAATGCGCAACCGTGGCACCCAGTGTTTTCTGCTGATGGGCAATACGTTTATTTCGGCAATAAAGAGGCACATACCGTTACGGTCGTTGATATGGAGTCGCGGTCGGTAGAGAAGGTTATTGAGGGTAATGGGCTGGCTCAACCTCACGGCAGTGCCTTATCTGCTGACGGCAAATATCTCTATATTTCTAATAATAATCGCAAGGGCACCTACAATGCTGAGGGGACGTCACTAAGTGGGGATCCCAATGGAACGGTAACGGTAATTGATACCAAAACCAACGAGATTGTGAAGGTTATCGAGGTGGGAGCCTATACTACAGGCATTGGAACCAACGCCAGCTTGTAGGAGGTTCTCCATCAGCTAAATGAAGAATTTTGAGCATCTTAACTTTTTGCTTTTATCATGACTATTCGTGCATTTCTGTCAATCTCTGCAATAGCAACTTTGCTGATTGGTTGTAGCAGTACTGGTTTGGTGCAGAAAAATGCCGAGTCTGCTGATTTCCAGAAGGTGATTACTCCTATAACCGTTATTGACAGTACAGGTTCGGAGATTGCCCATCCTTTTTTAGGGGGATTTAACGCGCCCCGTCCCCAGTTTGTGGATATCAACGATAGCGGTGATCCCGACCTTTTTGTGCAGGAAAACTCCAATGAACTGATCTTTTTTGAGAATCAGGATTCTGAATTGAAGTGGCAAAGCGATAAGTATCGAGATCTCGATATCGGGGAATGGTACCGCTTTGTCGATTTGGATCAGGATGGGGATATGGATCTGCTAACCGAGCAACCCTACAGCTACATTCGTTATTATCGCAACGATGGTGACGAAAAGAATCCTGATTTTTCGTTGGTTAGCGATACTCTTAAAGGTGCCGGCGGCGAACCTATTTTTTCAGATCGACAGAATATTCCAAACGTAACGGATATTGATTGTGATGGCAGGTTGGATCTATTTATAGGACGGTTAGACGGTACGATAACGCGTTATGAGTCGGTGGGTCGTAATAACGCTGGTGTTCCACAGTTTGAGCTGGTAAACGAGCAGTTTGAGGGTATCGAGATTGTCAAACAAGTGGGCACTATGCACGGCGCTAATACGCTCACTTTTGTAGATATTGATGATGATGGGGACCAAGACCTGTTTTGGGGCGACTTTTTTGAACCCAGTTTGCTATTGGTAGAAAACCGTGGTAGTTGTGGCAATCCTGAATTACAGGGAGAGCCTCAGCCGTTTCCAAATTCGAACCCGGTGGAATCCAGTGGATATAATGCACCAACTTTCGCCGATTGGGAGCAAGATGGTCGGCAGGATTTGTTGATTGGCGTGCTTGGTGGAGCGTATAATGCCAGTAAAACGCTATCGGAGAACCTGTATTTTTATAAGCAAAACGATAATGGTCGATTCAAGCAGCAATCTAAGCAGTTTTTAAATACTATTGATATTGGCAATGAAAGCCTGCCTGCTACGGGCGATATTGATGGTGATGGAGATATAGATCTCCTTTTGGCGAATAAAATTGATCCCGGTGGACGAAAAACGTCTGTAGTTTATAGATTCGAAAATCACAATTCTGATGGTGAGCCGGAACTTCATCAAAATGGAGTAGTAGATTTACCTGATGCTTATCATTACGCCCCGGCGATGGGCGACCTCAATGGAGATGGATTGGATGATTTGCTGGTGGGTACGTGGAGAGGCCGCATAGCGTATTATCGTAATACGGGAGAAGGTTTTGAGGAGGTTGATAACACTTTTATTGAACCTGAACGGGGCAGTAATAGTACGCCCGTACTTGCAGATCTTGATGATGACGGAGACTTGGATTTGTTGGCAGGAGAATCGGGGGGAGGGATCCACTTTTACCGTAATGAAGGTACCGCTGAAAAGCCTAATTTTGTTCTTGAAAGAGATACTTTTTTAGATGTTGAGGTAGGCCATCGCAGTGTGCCAGAATTGTTTGATGTGGATGGTGATGGCGATCTGGATTTATTTATAGGGAATAAGGATGATGGGATGGCTTTTTATCGAAATACCGGTACCAAACAACAGCCTGTTTTTGCAAAAGAGTCATTACCGTTGCCAATTGAGGGTCCTAAACTATCATCACCGCGATTTGTCGATTTTAATGGCGACGGGAGTTTTGACTTCATTTCTGGTAGTCGGGGTGGGGGACTTATTTACTACCGGGGGAGTAAATAACAGATCATTCTTAATGATGCTATCATATGCATCAAATCAAGATATTGAAGTATAAGGATGGTGCAGGTAATACTTGGGACGAGAGTCCAGCCGTACATGAAGCCATGCCACTCCGCCACCGGCGGTATTGAGCCAAATAGGATCACTGGAAAGACAGTTTAAAGTTACACGTCCTACTATTTGCCATAGTTTTTTCTGCTGTTCTTGCGGGGCTTGTTTCGTAAACACCCCAATGTGAGAATAGTTTAGCTGCTGATCGCTTGGCGTAGGTGCAATCAACTTTGCATCACCACCCAAATTATCAAAAGTAATCACCGATTTTTGAGGATCGAGATATTGTCGAAAGGGTCCGGGGTTGGAAGGCAGATCAATTCCCGGGCTTTTAGTGACAACAAATTCAAATGGTTGTTGTTGTGTTTCTTTTGTCACGGGCGGTGTTTCCCAGTGATAGGCCCGAAAGGGAATATCTGATAGCAGGTCTATAAAAAATTGTTGAAAGTCCTCATCGTTTTCAAGATAGTACAAGAAATCTGAATAGCTAAGTACCCCTTGCTGCTTAAAGAGCTGATATCTTTGGGATTCATTATCAGCAATAGTAGTTGTTCGTGACGTAAACATAAAATCTGCTTTAAAACGATTTTAACCTTCTTCACGCTTTATAATAATAAGGGTAATATCATCGCTTTGTTGGTCAGAATCGCTGAACGCCTTGACGTCATCAATAAGCAGTTCAATTGTTTCTTCGGGGGTACAGTTGGGATGGTCGAGCAGCCAGTCCTTAAAGCGGACCTCTTCGTATAGATCGCCATTGGTATTTTGCGGTTCGCTGATGCCATCCGAATAAATAATGATCTGTTGTCCGGGCTTGAGTGCTATTTTTCCTTCTTCAAACTCAATGTCATCCATGATACCTACCATCAAGCCCCCTTTATTGAGATGTGTGATTTCATTGTTTTTGTAATCAATATGGAAAGCATCGGTATGGCCAGCATTAACATACGAAAACGTATGATCTTCAGCATCCAATTGTCCACAAAAGAGCGTGACAAACTTATCAATGGGGGTATCTCTGAACAGGGATCGATTTACAAATTCGAGTGTTTTTGGTGAGGGAGTGATTATTTTCGACCTGTGTGCGTAATACGGCGCGTGATGAGGCCATAAGCAGGGAAGCGGGAACTCCTTTTCCAGTGACATCACCCAAGGCAAACGTACAGCTGGTGTCTCCATTCGTAGAAATAAAATCGTAGTAGTCGCCACCTACATAGGTGGCCGGTTGAGTAATACCCGCAATTTGGTAACCCGAAATAGCTGGTGCTTCTTCTGGGATAAAACCGGATTGAATAGATCGTGCCAAATCAAGCTTTTGTTCAAGCAACATCTTTTGTTTCTGCTGTTCATGCAGACGTGCATTTTCAATAGCAATGGCAGCTTGGTTAGCCAAGGCCTGAAACATGGGAATCTCGTCGGCAGTAAAATTTTGGCCTCCTTTTTTGTTTAATGCCTGGATGATTCCAATGATCTCTTTTTTATGATTGAGCAGCGGTACACAAAGAATATTTTTGGTGGTAAAGAGATCGGGTTCAATATCACCGCCAAAGCGTGGATCTTTATCTACATCGTTTACAATAGCGGGCTCTTCGTTCATGAAAACCCAGCCACCTACGCCTTCATCTTTTGGGATATGTTTACCTGTAATTTCATCTGTTGCCGGGCCCGTGGGGATACTTAGTATTAACTTGTCAGTATCTTCGTCATAGAGCATTAGCGAGCTGGCCTCGGATTGCATGATAAGTTTTACAGCCTTAATGATATCCAAGAGCATATCATCAAGATCAACATTAGAGTTAATCTGACCAGTAAGCTTCATCAATAGGTCAAGATGTTCATCATCTAAAATTTGGTCGGTACTGTTGTGGATAGGGGGTTCCTGGGTGGTCATAATAACATCTCTTGATAAAATTAAGCCTTTCTTTTATAGAACTTAATAAGGGTACTAATTTTCGTTTTGTCTATCAAATTAGCATAATTATCTAAGTGTTGTATATTATGAGTTCTAAATTAATTACAGAGACAATTTAAACTGGATGAAACTTTATGAATTATACGATTAATGAGCGTTATAATTGTATTGTAATAGAATTTAGTGGCAACTTAATGGGTGGTCCTGATGCGAGTACATTCAATGAAGATCTGCATGATTTAATTGATGAGGATAAAAAAGAAGTTGTGGCCGATCTGAGTGGTGTCAAATTTATGAATTCTTCGGGATTGGGAATTCTGATTGGCGGGCTCACGACTATGCGTAATGCTGGAGGAGATTTGCGAATTGCTGGTGCGGATAAACGTATTGAGAGTTTGTTGATGGTCACAAAGTTGGTGACGGTATTCAATAGTTACCGAACGGTCGAGGAAGCGGTCGAATCATATGAGGAAGATCCGATTGGCGAAGAAAGTGAAGAGGAGTAACTATTTTTTGGGAAATATTAGTTAGATTAAAAGTGCCGCGAGATAATACTTGCGGTACTTTTTTTTATTTGTTGGATGTATTAGCAATTCTTTATCAAAATAAAAAAAGGCCACTTTTAAAAGCGGCCTTTTGAAATCAATAAAGTAGAAGTACGAAATTAGATTTCGTCAACTTTGCCAGTGTTTTTCCACTCTTGAATTTCCATTCGAATTTCTTGCGCCTTTTTCTTCATAGCCTGAAGAGTTTTACGAGCGCGTGTACCTGCAGCTTTGTTCCCTTTGTTGTAGAACTTGTTAATGTCAGGTTCCAGTTCGCTTAACAGTTCGCTCATTTCATCGAATCGGCTCATTATATAACTCCGTTTTGATTAGTATTAATAATTTAAAATCTCGATCGATGTGTGCTTTATTACATCGAATGGTCGAATCTATGTATATGCAACTGTTGTGTCAAGTTAAAAGGCCATTTTAATTCATTAAATGCTGTTTTTTCAAAAAAAGTGAAGATCTTGGCTGATTTATTTCGCAAATCAGTCGTTTTGGGAGTTGTCAATCGATATTGTGTGCTCTAAATTTGGCAATTGGTTGAAATCACGAGCGGTCGCCAGACGTATGGGGTGACGATAATCCTCAAAATCGTCGGGGATTTGCTTATCCTTAAATGCCGGTGTCAAGCTTCCCCAGTTCAGTTTGTCGTTATCTTGCTTGTCTGTAAAGATTTCTGATTCATCTGATTTTGAAAATAGAAAAAGCTGGTCGGCATTGAGCTCTTGAAACAAGTACGTTGCAAAATCAGGAAGGGAGAGGATTTCGGTATCATCCTCATCGGCATTATAAATTAGTGTTGAGAGCAACAGAACCGACTGTGATGGAAGGGTATCCAAAAAGGAATGATCGAGCGTTAGTTCGTTATTTTTGCGCGTAATTACCTTGCGCTGATAGGGGTTAATCCCAACAGCTGAGACCCCCTCGTCGGCCAACAGTGCTACCAACCTGTTGTTGAGATCTTTAATGCTCCGTTTCGTAGCCGGGTTACGCATCACCCCCGTTTGAATGATTCGCTCGGTATATTCACTGTCGGAATGGATGATGATGGGGCGGAGGTCAGTATTGCCTTGCTGTTGGGAAAGCGAACGTGCCAGTGTGGTTAAAAATACTCCGTTATCTAAATGATCGTAGTCGAGTGCAGCTATATACTTCATGAAATTGGTAGAAAATTATTTATTTGATAGCGATGTTGATCGAAAACTGTGGGGAAGCAAATCTTCACTAAAATGGATAGATTCGGTTTGATCAGCATGGTGCAAGTGAATCTGTGTTTTGGGCAAGTGTTCAATAATAACTTGTCGGCAAGCGCCACAAGGACTGCTAAATTCTCCTTTACGTGTGTGAATTGCTAAGCTGTTGAGTTTATGTATACCATATGTTAAGGCCTTAGAGATAGCAATCCGTTCGGCACAAAGCCCCATATTCCACGAGCGACACTCGATATTAACCCCCGAAAAGTATCCCTGGTCGGTTTCAATCAACGCCGATACGGGAAAGTCTGATTCGTTTACAATAGCCTTATCTAAAAGCTCTTTTAGTTTTTTTCTTTTGTTAATGTCAGCAGATAGTATGGGGTTGTCAAAAGTGATCCCTTGCAACTGATCTTTATCTAATGGCTGAGCCGAAAGGTTAAACTCCTTTTCCCAGCTCGGTATCATGGGGGATTCGATCTCTTCAGTAAAAAGCTCATCTGGTTGATGCCCCTCGCTGAGACAGCAAAATAGGGCATTTTGTGTGGCGCTTATACTCAGTGGATATGATATGTTTTCAATGCGAACTCCAGGGAACCATTGACCCGTTTGGCTGCGGACAACAGCAATAGATGGTTCCTTAGAATAGGGGACATAATTGTGCTTTGTAAGCTCTTTAATATCCATTACTTAACAATTGATGACATTACTATATCCGCAATCTTAGCTCTTATTTTGCTGATATCTTTCCCATAAGAGCGATGGGGATAGGTTCTATTAGTTAAAATGATGACGGCCAAATCGTTTTGTGGGTCCATCCAATAGCTGGTTCCGGTAAAGCCGGTATGACCAAACGCTTTTTCACTCATGAGCGATCCGGCTGTGCTAAATCCATCACTTTTACGATCAAACCCATATCCGCGATTGACTTGTTTAGACTGTTGTGTTGTAAATGTTTCGATCGTTGATTCCTTCAAAAATCGATGACCGGCATACCATCCATCGTTGAGCAGCATCTGACAGTATTTAGCCAAGTCACCACCAGTAGAAAAAAGTCCGGCATGCCCGGCCACTCCATTTAGATAATAAGCACGTTCGTCATGTGCGTAAGCATGGACGGTAGTATCCCGGTAAGTTGTATCGATTTCGGTAGGAGGAATACGTCGGGTAATATATGTTCCCCGTTTATGGGGATTAAAAAAGGTATTATACATCCCCAGTGGATGGTAGAATTTGTCGTCTACATATTCATCCAGCGTTTGGCCGGTTACCTTTTCGATAATTTCGCCAAGTAAAATAAATCCGAGATCGCTGTACCGGTAGTCGGTACCTGTTTGATACGTGAGTGGTTCATTTTTAACCGCCTTGATAATTTCTTCTTCTGATTTTAGAGAATCAATATATACCCGAAAAGGAGGCAGCCCCGAGTTATGGAGCAAGAAATTTTTGATGGTGATATTCTTTTTATCTCCTTCACTAAATTCCGGAATATATTTTCCAACCTTATCATCCACATTAATTTCTCCCTCTTCAACAAGTTTCATAATAGCCGGGGTGGTGGCTGTTACTTTTGTGAGCGATGCCAAATCATAAATGGCATCTTCGTCGATCTTGTTGAGTTTGTCATATGACTGGTAACCGAATCCGCGTTGATAAGCGACGGTTCCATTTTTAACTACCGTTACAACTCCGCCGGGAAAGGTTGAATCAAAAACTGCCTCATTCATGATATCATCAATGCGACTGAGGGAGTCGGGTGAAAGTCCTGCGACCTCGGGTTCATCGTCGCGCAGTGTCGTTTGAGGCAAGTGTATACCGTGATCGATAGCATACATACCCGGTATATTGATGGGGAGTCGGCCACTGATCTCAGATCCACCAAAAAGGGCAGGTACCGTATTTCTAACCTGGCTGCTATGGGCTGACCATGCCATTAGCTGTACATTGATATCAGGGAGGTCTTGTACCACATAAGGGTTTCCAAAAGCGATAAGAGCCGAGGGCTTATCTTGTGTAAGATCTTGCAAAAAGGATAAGTCTTCTTCGCGCATTTGTGTATTTTCGCCAGAGCGTACATACACAAATGATCCGATTATAATAAGGTCAGCGTCTTTGGCATCCTGTTCCATTGCTCTGCGATCTTCCTTACTCGTCCGTTGATCCAGCACATGGGATTTAATATTGGGATGATAGTTACGCAGTCGAGATACAAAAGAGGAGCCGGCATTTCCACTACTACCATCCGAGACAGAAACCACCATAATATTTTCGAATTCCGAAGCCCTAATAGGCAGGATGTTATCATCATTTTTAAGCAGCGTCAGTGATTTTCGGCTGATTTCATCAGCAATAAGTTGGTGGCTGCGTCGATTGATTTTTTTGTTAAGGCTGTCAATATCGATTTGGCTATCTTCGAAAAGTCCCTGCTGTTTTTTCCATTGAAGCAACTTACGGACTGATCTATCAATGCGTTTCTCAGAAATATCTCCTGATTGTACTGCCTGCTCAATCTCATGGAGGGCGGTTAACTCATCAGGACTCAACAGCATTAGGTCTACACCGGCTTTAAGGGCTTTTATTACGGCTTCTCCCGGTGAAAAATGAGCCGATATTCCACGCATTTCGAGTCCATCACTTACTACTACGCCGTCGAAGTTGAGGCTGTCAGCCAGAATGCTATTGATGATCGATGGATCCATGGTAGCGGGCAGGGCCGTGTCGGGACTAATAGCTGGAAAAGAAATGTGAGCACTCATGATACTATT
The DNA here is from genome assembly GCF_038594945.1 of Fodinibius sp. Rm-B-1B1-1. Lineage (NCBI taxonomy): Bacteria > Pseudomonadati > Balneolota > Balneolia > Balneolales > Balneolaceae > Fodinibius > Fodinibius alkaliphilus. The sequence goes on along the minus strand of NZ_JBCFYD010000002.1, from coordinate 1,433,104 downwards.
AATCCCATTATTTATTGCCGATCGAAATGGAGATAGTTCCAACGTATCGAGTCGGGCAAAATCGGCGTTTATAACCGGTAGCGAAAGGTGAGAATCAATATTGGTATCGCCGTGACCGGGAAAATGTTTGGCGGTGGAAATAACATTTTCGGAGCGTACACCTTCAATAAATTTATTACCGAAGACACTTACAACAGAGGGATCTGCTGAAAAAGATCGAACGTTAATGACGGGATTCTGTGGGTTGTTGTTTACGTCCAAAACCGGAGCATAAATTTGGTGTACCCCTAATGCTTTAGCTTCCTGAGCAGTGATTTTACCCATCCAATAGGCATAATCGGGATTTTGTGTTGCCGCGACTCCCATTGCCGGGGTAAATCGTGTTGCACCATCGATACGCATAGCCGCTCCGTATTCCATATCCTGAGAAATCCAGAGTGGAATTTTTGCAGCACGTTGCAGCTTATTCGTCATAACCGCCTGTGCATAAATATCTCCACTAAAGAAGGTGATGCCGCCTACCCCATATTGCTGAACCTTGCGCAGCAGTCGTTGATATTGGGAGTGATCTTCACTCAGATAACGGCCGTTGGCTCGAATAGAGAAGAGCTGTCCAATTTTTTCTTTTAATGATAATTGGGTCAGCAATGTATCTACATTAATAGTGTCAGCTTCAAAAGAAGGTTGGGGGTCGGTCTTTCTTTGAGATTCTTCAGCCTTTTTTACGGAATCAATTTTGGAAAGTAAACTGGGTTGTTCAATGTCTCCACTGATCTCTTCGTTGTCGGTACTTTGCTGGAATGTGGCACATGACTGAAATCCTAAAAAGAGAAAAGTAATGGCGATTATAACAACCAGGGGATGGTGGGGGAATGATTTTTGCTGCATAGCTGCTAAAAGGTCAGGTAGATAATTTATAGGTTAAGAAAATCGAAAGTAACATAGCTTATTGTCACTGGGTAATCAAAAGAAAGGAAGCGGTTTCATTGGTTTTATTGCTAATCTATTCTGGAATAAAGGTCATCGTATTAAACTGGTTTTCATCAAAAAACGTACTATCCTGATAGATAAATTTATATTGCCCGGTGAGCCAGCTTTCAGTTTGATCCCCGTAGTATTGCGAAATAGGGTTGCCCGACTGTCCCGTGGAATTAATGGACCAGCTTTTACTGAGATCAGAGAAGTCAATGATGCGGCGGATGGATGGTCCCAAAATCATTTCGTAAGGGTTATTCCAGCTATATTCTCCATTATTGATGCTCATATCATGTCCATTAACTGGGTGGGGACCGTTACTCAATAAATTATTTACAATCAGTTTTAACGAAGTAGGTGCATTGGGATTGTTAGCTGCTTCTCCAAAAAGTTCGGGTTTAAAAGTGATGGTGTGGAGTTGCTCCCAGCGCCATTCAAAAGGCTCTTCGCCAAAGTTCGACCGAAGGTAGGTAATAGCCTCCGCCATACTTTTTAGGATGATATCATTCCGTGTTTCAACCTTGTCTTCTGTTTCTATATTGTCAAAAAATGTACTTCCGTTTTGCAAGAAACGTGTAAGTGCTCGTATGGGCATAGATGAAAACCGTACATACCGCTGGTAGGCTTCTTCACCCATTTCATCAACAAAGGTGTTTTTAGCCAAATGAATTAAAAAGACATCCATAATAGAGGCCGCCGTTTCTGAGCGATCATAAGTATAGTCCCAATTTTCTAAATATGAGATGGCGGTCCCAAATTCTGAGTCCTCACTTTCTTTGAGGATGGGCAAAATAATTTGGGAGAGTTCCCGGGAGAACTGGGAGTAGGTATCGTTTTGCATCTGCTGAAATGTTTGGGGCGAAAGTTGTTCATCACTGGTCAGGTACCCCTCTATTCTATTGATACGAGAGTCCGGTTCCCAATAGGCCGAAATATAGTAGGGATAGTTACTGCCAGTGGGAGATGTATTGGCATTGGCAACCCAGCCACGGTCAGGATTGATGATGGTGGGAAGTTGATCGTCGGGGACGAAGCCCTGCCAGTCGTGTTCACTGTTCCAGCCCTCGCGAAGTAAAATTGGGTTTTCATCTCGAATGGGAATATTTGCCATCGAGAGCTGGGCAATATTTCCGGCTTTATCGGCATAGATGAAATTTTGTCCGGGCACTTTAAAGTTATAGGCGCCTTCTTGAAATTCCTCAAACGATTGGGCCCAGTTCATCGTCAATAGTGCTTCAATCTCGTTTGTCACCTCATACCCGGTCCATTGCATTGAAATAGCGCGATTATCGATATACTGCTGGTCGGGATATACATCCGAAATAATAGGGCCATGGTTAGTGACTTTTCGTGTGAACAGTGTATCGTTGGCACCCTTAACTTTGATAACCTCTTTTTGGGTTTCAAACTCTTCATAAATAGCTTCGTTGGCCAGCGAATCAATAACGTATTGGTTGGGATTATCGGGGTTTATCGCTTCTTCAAAGAAATCGGTATCATCGAGCATAATATTGGTGAGCGACCAGGCAAGGTGATCATTTTGACCCAATATAACGATGGGAGCGCCGGCCAGTGTTGCACCCGATAGATTTTTCCCGTTCACATTCAGGTGCGCCTCATACCACTTGCCGGGCATGCTTAATCCAAGGTGTGGATCTCCTGCCAGTAAAGGTGCCTCTGTGGTGGATTTTTCTCCACTTACTGCCCAAGCGTTACTTCCCACATGCGACCCCTCCCGACCCAGTATTTTATTCAGCTGTTCGTTCGTTTCGAGCAGGGGCATCAACGTCTGCGCCCAGTTGGAATCGGCACTTGAGGCAGACGCAATAAAGCGGTTGTCAGGTAGTAGTTGGGCAAATTTTTTATCAGAAAGCGTCTGGGAGAAATAGGCGTAGTTGAGTTCCGATTTCCAGGCAAGGTTCAACTCCCAGGCCATCATGCGAGCCAGGGCAATAGAATGAGTGGGGGTCCATGTAATGGGATCCATATCGGCAAGCGAAAACTGAATGGGTAAGCTCTTGGGGTTATTTTGGATGTAAGAGTTTACGCCCGCTGAATAGGCCTTCAGTAATTTTAGCGTTGAATCGGAAAGGGTGGGTTTAATATCCTGGGCGATACGCCAAAATCCTAAGGTACGTTGTAATTTGTCATAAGAAATAAGGTCTTTCCCCAAAAATTCTGCAAAGCGTCCTTCTGCTGCCATCTGACTCAGCGTCATCTGCCAGAGGCGATCCTGGGCGTGGGCATATCCCAGACTGTAGTAAAGGTCGTTCTTGTTATCAGCGTAAATATGTGGAACGCCATGGGTATCCCAGTGGATATCAACTTGTTGCTGAATCGTATCATGCGTTTGAGTAGTTTGGTAATCGGGAAGGGGCCGGTAGAATGTCCAGTAAATGGCTAATCCAGTGATGCCAACAATTAAAATCAGCAGAAAAAGGGCAATACGTACAAATTTATTCATGGCAAACAATAAGTGGTTGATGGACAGTCAAGAATGTAGCAAACATAGCAATAAATAGGTAACCGTAAAAAGCTGTTTGAAGCGTTGAAAATGCCCGAGAAAATCGATACTCTCATTCATCAATAAACAACACCAAATTGCAATAAAGTTTTTGAGTTATGGATATTAAAAAAGTAGCAGTTATTGGCGGTGGTACTATGGGGAACGGCATTTGTCATGTTTTTGCCATGAATGGTATTCCCGTGAATCTTGTGGAGATGGATCAAGAGTTGGCCGACAAAGCGTTGTCTACCATCGAGAAAAACCTTGAGCGAATGGTCAAGAAAGAGAAGATTGATACTGAACAAAAGGTGCAAGCGCTCGATAATATTGAAACGCATACCGATACCGCTGTGGCTGTTGGTGATGTGGATTTGGTGGTAGAGGCGGTGCCCGAAAATTTTGAACTGAAGAAGAAGGTATTTTCAGTCGTTGACGAGGCTGCTCCCGATACCGCTATTTTGGCTTCCAATACGTCGTCGATATCGATTACCAAACTTGCTGCTACCACGGCGCGCCCCGGACGTTTTATCGGGATGCACTTTTTTAATCCTGTGCCGGTAATGAAGCTGGTAGAGGTAGTGCGCGGACTTGATACTGATGCAGAGGTTGTTGAAATCATCGAAGATACTGCTGAGCTATTAGGAAAAAATCCTGTTGAAGTGGCTGATTATCCGGGCTTTGTGTCGAATCGCGTGCTGATGCCTATGATCAACGAGGCCATCTACTGTGTCTACGAAGGCGTGGCCGAGCCCGAAGATGTGGATCAAGTGATGAAACTTGGCATGGCACACCCGATGGGCCCACTGCGACTGGCCGATTTTATTGGCTTGGATGTGTGCCTGGATATCCTGAACGTCCTTCATGATGGATTTAAAGACCCCAAATATCGACCGTGTCCGCTATTAGTTAAGATGGTGGATGCCGGAAAGCTGGGCGATAAGTCCGGTGAAGGATTTTATAAGCATGACTAAAAGTTTAATCTGTGTCATGCTGAACCTGTTTCAGCATCTCTAAGTTGCAATTAGGCCCTCGGGATTTCGATTATTCCGAGGGCTTTTTTATTGAAGGCTTTAGTTAGTATTCTTTTTTTTCTGATCCAGAATTCCGGTCACAAGGGAAAACCGTAAAGCTTTTCGTTTTTTCGCTAAAGGTTTTAAAATACAGAATAGGTTTAGGCTGAAATCACCAAAACCTCCAGTACTCGATATAATTCTTCAGGCGATGGATAAAAACCTTGCCACGGAACCATCCGAATACAAAGCATAAGGACAGAACAGTATAGATGAGTACGGTGGTCATTTCGCTGGCAATGGTTCCCACCTTGTGGTATCCGGCGAACAGGTAGAGGGCACCGATGCCGGCCCCGGGAAACATCCAAAAGATAATAATATTAAGCAGCAGAAATCCCAGCAAGGCACTGAGCAGGGCATGGGTAATGCGTTCGCCGAGAGAAGGGATCTGCTCGTGGGTATGCTCATCGATATGTAATTCGTCTTCACTCAATGATGTTTTGCTCGTTCTTGATCTTCAGTAAGGTCTAAAAGTTGGGGGAGAAATAAAAAGCCCCGGCTGTAAAAGAATATTTCACATCTTCCATTTCTGGTAAATTCTTGTTATTTGTTGACTTCATGTTATTGGTAGAAATAAAGAGGTGGTTATGAATACAATAAAAATTCCTACGCCCCGACAAATTGAACAGGCCAGAGAGAAGTTGGGAGAGAGCGTCCGACGAACGCCTGTTTGGGAGTGGAAAAGTGATGTTAAGGATAAGCTGCTAAGTAAAGAAACGAATCTGTTTTTAAAGTTGGAGCTCTTTCAATATGCCGGCAGCTTCAAACCGCGCGGTGCGCTGATGAATATGCTGGATCTTTCTGAGGAGCAGCTTAAAAATGGTGTTACTGCTGTTAGTGCGGGTAACCATGCTATAGCAGTGGCGTATGCAGCTAAGTCGCTTGGTACGACCGCCAAAGTGGTGATGCCGAAAACGGCTAATAATTTCCGGGTGGAAAAGTGTAAATCACATGGTGCTACAGTAGAGCTGGTGGATGACGTGCATGAGGCCTTCCATCGCGTGAAAGAAATCGAAAAAGAAGAAAACCGTGCCTTTATTCACCCGTTTGAAGGCGAACAAACAGCGTTGGGAACGGCAACCGTTGGGCTTGAATTTGCACAGGATGTCCCCGAACTGGATGCTGTAATTGTTCCCATTGGCGGCGGTGGATTATGTGCCGGTATTGCTGCAGCGATTAAACAGATGGTTTCTGATTGTAAGGTTTATGGCGTAGAGCCGGTGGGGGCCGACAGCATGAGTAAGAGTCGTGTAGCCGGTGAACCCGTGGAAATTGATGAGGTTGATACCATCGCTGATAGTCTGGGCGCTCCCCATGCCGCTCCCTATAGCTTTGGGTTGTGCCAGCGTTTTGTGGACGAGGTGGTGACGGTTACGGATCTGAAAATGGCGCAGATAATGCGTGTGATGTTTGAGGAGTTAAAGCTGGCCGTTGAGCCTGCGGGAGCTTCGGCGCTCGCTGCTGCTACGGGTCCGCTGGCCGACCAGGTTATTGGTAAGAATGTGGGGATCATTGTCTGCGGCACCAATATTGATCCTCAAAGTTTCTTCAGCATTTTGGAAAAAACAAAATGACTTATAACCTCCTTTGGGGCTGAAATATGAATCAATAATATGTCATCCTAAACTCATTACAAGATCTTTAATAAACTAAAAACATAAGTTATCAATGATTGACTTGCGAAGTGATACGGTAACGACTCCAACTGCTGAGATGCGAAAAGTGATGGCGGATGCGAAGGTTGGGGATGACGTCTTTGGGGAAGATCCCACCGTGAATGCACTTGAAAAGAAGATAGCCAAAATGTTTGGTTTTGAGGCCGGACTTTTTACGCCCAGCGGCACCATGGCTAATCAGTTGGCGGTAAACATGTTAACGGATCAGGGAGATGAAGTCCTCATCGAGGAAACGGGGCATATTTTTAATTACGAGTCCACGGCAGCATCGCATTTGTCGTCCGTTCTTCTGCGACCGTTGAAGGGCCAAAAAGGCAAATTGTCAGCCGATCTGCTAAAGGATACGGTTCGCGGCCAAAAGGAATGGGAGCCCCAAACGAGAGTTATTGCCCTTGAAAACTCGACGAATAAGGGCGGGGGATGCTGTTATACCGAACAGGAGCTGGCAGCAATCAGCTCATTTGCCACCCAAAACGAGTTGGGTATCCATCTCGATGGTGCGCGAATCTGGAATGCGATGACTGCTACGAATACAGCTCCCAGTTTTTATAGCCGAATTGCCGATACGATGTCTGTATGCTTTAGCAAAGGACTTGGTGCGCCTGTGGGGTCGATGCTGTTGTCATCCCAGGAAAATATTACCGGAGCACGACGAATGCGTAAGATGTGGGGCGGGGGTATGCGTCAGATTGGGTTGCTGGCCGCCGCAGCCGATTATGCTATTGAGCATCATCTTTCAAAACTTAAAGAAGACCACCGCCGGGCACGCGAGCTGGCCGAAACAGTAAGTCAGTGCTCGCAGCTTTCCATTGATTTGGAATCCGTTGAAACCAATATTCTCATCTTTGATGTCAATGGTATGCCTGCAGAACAAGCGGTAGAATTGCTGGCAGAGGAAGGGATAAAAGTTGTACCATTCGGTCCGCAAACGCTGCGTGCAACCTTCCATTTCCAGATTGATGATGAGGATCTGCAAAGAGTAAAAGGGGCTTTTTACTCAATTTTTAATTGATTAACCACTTGCAAAAAATATTCCCCTTAATCTTTAAGCGGTAAAAAGAAACTTACTCAAGTTCTTCATCGTTGCTGTACGACTGCCAGAGCGGATTATCACGTCCCACAATATCCAGGGTATTGAAATCGCGAACACCTAAGTGGAGTCTTAAGTAGGGACTTACAGCCTTCAGAAAATTCCAGTAAGTATTTTCCTCCATCTCTTTTCGGTACTCTTCCATGAATTGATCCAGCTCTTTTTGCGCTTCAAAAGGAGCCTGATAGTATTGCGTGGAGGAAGGGACATTATACGTACCCATATCCGTAAGCGCTCCGCCCGAAACTGATCGGCTATATTGTTGGTCCAACTGGATGGGAGCATCCGTTTCTTCATCCTGTTCGATAGTAATGCGGGTTGTATCTGTTTCTTGTGCCAATCCCTGTTTAGATATCCCAAACAGTAAACAACCCCCGGTCAGCATCACAATTAATAAATGATTTAAAGACATCCCCATGTATTGCTCCTTATAATTTCACTTACTATAACAAAAATATGGGCATTTTGTTTTCTTAGGATGTAATTTTTTTGATTGCTGATACTAATACCTCAGCTAAGGTAGATAACCCTTCTTTTTTGGTCACCAGCGGCGGCACAAGTCTCATAACATTCCCTTGCGTACAGTTCGATAATACACCTTGGTTCATCATTTCTTCAACCACTTGACGTCCTTCAAACGAAAGCTCCACGCCGATCATCAGCCCTCGACCGCGGATATCAATAACCTCAGCCATCCCTGAAGTGCGATCAGCAATTTCTTGCTTTAAAAAGGTTCCTTTTTGCTTTGCCTGATTGACCAAGTCCTTGTTGATAACTGTTTGGAGAGCAGCAAGTGAGGCCGCACAAGCCAGTGGATTACCGCCATAAGTGCTACCGTGGTCACCATAATTCATTGTTTCAGCAACCTTATTACGGCAGACCATTGCTCCAATGGGAAATCCGCCGCCCATGGCTTTAGCCATCCCAATAATATCAGGTTGCACGCCGTAGTGATTAAAACCAAACATCTTGCCGGTTCGGGCAACACCCGTTTGTACTTCATCTATGATCAGGAGTGCATTATGTTTATTGCAAAGTTCTTGAACACCATCCATAAATTCCTGGGAAGCGATGTGTAGTCCGCCCGAACCCTGGATTGTTTCAAGTACGATACCGAGCGTATCTTCATTAAAATGCGCTTTTAAGGCCGCAATATCATTCATTCCGATCTGTTGGAAGCCGTCTAAGAGGGGATCGTAGCCCTTGGCATACTTGTCCATGCCCATGGATATAGTACCCATTGTACGCCCATGGAAGGCGTTACTAACGGTTAGGATGGCTCCTTTTTTGTCGTGAGCCTGCCCAAATTTGCGTGCTGCCTTGATACATGCTTCCATAGCTTCGCCGCCGCTATTGCAGATAAATCCTTTATTCAAGCCGGTAATTTCTGATAACAATTGCAGCAGCTCAGCCTGCGGCTTGCTGTAGTAAAAGTTAGAGATATGCATCAGCTGACCCACCTGATTTTGAACGGCTTCAACGACATTGGGGTGACAGTGTCCCAAACTGTTGACGGCAATACCGGCCAAAGCATCCAGGTATTTGTTGCCTTCATCATCCCAAACATACGCTCCTTTTCCTTTGGTAATTGTGATGGGATAACGATTGTAAACTGGGAGATGATACTGTTCGGTGAGCTGTTGAAAATTCATAAAATAGAAGAATTAAATTCTAAAAATATAAGCCCTGTATCCTGATAATTATAAGGGGTGGATTACAATAAAATAGTTCACTTATAGTAATAAAAAATAAAGGGAACTTTGAAATGAAAAGTCAGGGGGATAGGGGGCAGATTTGAGGTCTGAAAGTAACCGGACAAATAAGCTAAAAGGGCATGAAAAATAAGGGGGCAAATTCTGCTAAATTTAATGACGAAACAAGATCAATTTGAAGAAATAGTGCTGGTGTCATAATAGAAATATTCATTGTACATAATAGTAGGGATGGCGGATAGACGGAAGTGGTAAAGTGAGGATAAATTCTTCTGAAATTGTAGTGGTTCTGACAAGAAGTTAATGGGTGGGGAAGAGGCGTTTAGCTAATCAAATAAAACAGCAATAGTGGAGATATATGGACTCCCACTTTTTTGGATATCGGGAAATACTCTTTGTCTGGCAATTTGACATAGTAACCAGGTATAGAGGTAAGGTTGAGGGATAAGATAGAATATCATATTGCCTGACAACAACTTAGAAGGATTGATGTAGTAATAGTTGAAAATTTGGGACATACGGGCCAGAATAGCGAATGATTAAATTGTCAATAGTAACTGAATATGACGCATATATTTATGTATTCCTATTGAAATAAGAACGTTAAGTAAATTACTTAAAAAATACTATAGATACTTGGGTATGCTTATTCTGTGCTTTCCCTAAATTATTTAGGTGGGAATGTGGGTCACGCAGCGAGAATTGTATATAAAACGCCTATTTTTGATGATAAGTTCAGTGTTATCAATACTTTATGTTGATATATTATTTGACTATTTCAGCAATTTTCCCCGTAATATAATCGCCTAAATTATTTAGGTAATGTCAAAAAGAGGGAGCTGAGACAATTTATCATGAGTAATTATGATATATGTAATAGTATAATATTCATAAATTTATATAAAACACTTAAAGTATATTTTAATAAATATGGCTTTTTGAGTGACGTTTTTGGATAGTAGTTTCCTGAAATCACCTTAGTATTTTGGACTATTGACCTTTTTGTGGAGTCGGAGAGATGCCAATTTCTTAAAGCAAAGTAAATGTCTTAGAACGAAAATCAGAGATATTTTCTGGGAGGAAGGGAAGAGTGAAACAAAGAATTTTTACCAAAAAACTGAGGGGCCAAACAGTTCATAATTGATTACTGCTTAGCCCCTAAGTTCGAAGAGATTTAAACTAAAAGATAAAGGGAAAACTTAGAAAAATATGGCAGGATAAATTTGTTCGTAGAACACTAATCTACGAGTGATAATCCGATGCGTCCGCGTTCCAAATCGAGGGATACAATCGTGAGTTTTAGGATGTCTCCAACTGCTACAACATCGTGCGGGTCTTCGACTTTTCGATCGGCCATTTTTGAGATGTGTAGGAGCCCGTCTTGCTTCACCCCGATGTCTACAAAAGCACCGAAATCAACGACGTTACGAACCGTGCCTTCAAGCACCTGTCCTTCACTCAAATCTTCCATCTTCATAATATCATTTCGGAGTACTGGTTTGGGTAGCGATTCCCTGGGATCGCGTCCTGGTTTCTGCAAGTTTTCGATGATGAGTTCAAGGGTCGGGATGCCTACTCCGATCTGCTCGGCAACCTGTTTTTTGTCGATGTTTTTGAGCTTCTTTGAAATAGCTTCAGTTTGCTCATTTAATTTTTCCAGCTTAATACTAAAAAGATTGCAGAGTTTTTCGGTAGCTTCATAACTTTCCGGGTGGATAGCGGTATTGTCGAGTGGGTTGTCTGATTCGGGAATGCGCATAAATCCGGCAGCCTGCTGAAAGCGAAATTCCCCGACGCCACTAATATCCTTTATTTCTTCCCGGTCTTTAAACGTCCCTTCCGTTTCTCTGCGCTTCACAATATTTTTGGCAACACGACTGCTTAATCCCGAAATATGGGAAAGTAATGGGGCACTTGCCGTATTGAGGTTTACGCCCACTTGGTTTACACAACTTTCGACGACATCATCCAGCGACTGGGCCAACTGGTTTTGATTCACATCATGTTGGTACAATCCCACGCCAATCGACTTGGGATCGATTTTTACGAGTTCGGCCAATGGGTCCTGCACGCGTCGGGCTATGGAAATATTTCCGCGTTGGGGGGCATCCAGATCAGGGAATTCTTCGGCGGCCACTTTCGATGCTGAATAGACCGAAGCCCCGGCTTCATTGACGATCATATAACTAAGTTCTTCATCGGGATGTTTTTCTTTTCGCTTCTGAATAAAGTTTGCCACAATCTGTTCCGTCTCGCGGCTGGCCGTTCCGTTGCCGATGGCAATAAGATTTACGCTGTATTTATTGATAAGTTTATCAAACACTTCTTCTGCTTCAGCAACCTTTTCTTGTGGAGGAGTGGGATAGGTGGTCGTCCCTTCGAGATACTTCCCCGTCTCATCCACTACAGCTACCTTACAGCCCGAGCGGTAGGCGGGGTCGATACCCATGACTACCTTATGATCGAGCGGCGGCTGCATCAATAAATTAGAAAGATTGGTAGCAAAAGTTTCGATGGCGTGCTGGTCGGCTTTTTCGGTGAGTTGATTCCTTAACTCTCGCTCCAACGACGGAAACAGCAGTCGTTTGTAGGCATCTTCAACGGCATCCTGGATATGGGGAACGAAAATACTCATATCATTGGTGATCACTACATCGTCAATATTCTCAAGGGTGATCTCATCCCAAAGTTCGACATTGACAAAAAGGATATTTTCACGTTCTCCGCGATTGATGGCCAATATTTGGTACGGTTTAAGGTGTTTAGCCTTTTGAGAAAATTCGTAATAGTCCTCAAAGTTGGTGCGCTCATCAACTGCAGGATTTTTCTCCGTTTTGATTACAGCGTGTTCCTGGAAAATATCGCGCAATTTTTCCCTCACGTCGGCTGACTCGTTGATCCACTCGGCGACAATATCGAGGGCACCGTCCATGGCATCTTCAGCGGACTCAACCTCGTTTTCCTCATCAACAAACTTAGCCGCATGCTCCATAGGATCGCCTTTTTCGATCTCTTGTTCCCAGATAAGCTCGGCCAGCGGCTCCAGCCCTTTCTCCTTAGCCATATCGCCCTTGGTACGGCGTTTGGGTTTGTAAGGCAGGTATAGATCCTCCAATGTATTAAGATCAGTACACGATTTAATTTTTTCTTCGAGCTCTTCGGTCAGCTTATCCTGCTCGTCAATAGTTTTGAGAATGGTTTTCTTGCGGTCTTCGAGCGTTCGGTGAAACTCCAGCTTGTCACGAACGCTTCGGATATCCTCTTCATCAAGTCCGCCGGTTGCCTCCTGACGATAACGAGCCAAAAATGGAACGGTGGCCCCGTCATCCAAAAAGTCAGCTACCGTTTTTATCTGTTTCGGTTTGAAATTCAATTCTTGTGCTATGCTGCTAAAAATCTGTGAATCGGTCATTCTTAATAATAGAAGTTTAAAGTTCGAGGCCGGATAAATTGCAATTCTCAGCCAACCCTGAATATAATGCTATCGAAGAATCTAAGTTCAGTTTAATACTGTTTTCATATTCTGAATCCTTAATTCAGAATCCTATATTTGACTTGCTGAAAATAACCACACTAAGACTATAAGTACACATGAATTTTGACTTGGATACTGTACACGAGGCGGCCATTGAAATCGCAGAAAAGGGCGGAGATTATACGCTTAATTATTTTAATAAATCATTTGATGTAGAGCGTAAGTCAGATGATTCGCCTGTGACTGTAGCCGACCGCGAGGCCGAATCGATCATGCGTGAGGAAATCCAAAAACGGTTTCCTGAACACGGTATTGTGGGCGAAGAGCACGACGACCATAATCCTGAGAGTAATGTGCAGTGGATTCTCGATCCCATCGACGGTACGAAATCCTTTATTCACGGTGTGCCGCTGTACACCACGTTGATTGGTGTTGTTGTTGATGAGGAGCCGGTGATCGGCATCATTTATGCCCCGGCGCTGGATGAGCTCTGTGACGCGGCCAAGAATAAAGGGGCACGTCTCAATGGTGAATCATGTCGTGTGCGTTCGTGTGATGGTATTGCCAAAGCCAGTTTCATGAGCACTGATGTGTACACCGCGGCAAAATTTGGCTATGGGGATGCCTTTGATACCCTGATCGAAAAAACGCGTATTCACCGCACGTGGGGCGATGCATATGGACATATGCTCGTAGCTACGGGACGTGCAGACCTGATGTTTGATCCTATTTTGAATATTTGGGATGCGGCGCCGCTGCTTACCGTTTTACAGGAATCAGGTGGGGTTTTTTGTGATACGGATGGGAACGAAACCATCCAATCGGGTAATGGTTTTTCCTGCAGCCGAGAATTACTTCCGGAAGTGTTAGAGGTGTTTGAAGAAAATTAGGAGATAAAGGATTAAACCCGCAGAGTTTTTCTGAATAAGGAGCAGTATCAATTAATACGAAGGGTTTTCGGAAAAGAAACCCTGCGGGTTTGGAGTTAAAACCATGGTTCCGCAGCAGAGCTACGGAACGAGGAAACAATGCAACTCAAATAACCATTAACTAATTACGAATCACATCTCCAGAACTACGCGAAACCGGGCCTCATTATTGATCATTTGATCATAAGCTTCGTTGGCTTCTTCAAGAGGATAGGTTTCAATAGTAGGCGTAATATTTGTCAGCGCACTAAAGTCCAGTGTGTCTTCGGAATCTTTAGCAGTACCACTGGGCCATCCTCGAACGGATTTTCGTCCCATAATAAGCTGGAAGGGACTTACTTCAACCGGTTCTCCGGTAGCAGCCACAATCATGAGCGTACCGTCGGTACCGAGCCCGTCGATGACTGAACTGATAGCATCGCTGTTGGGAGCAGTTGCTAAAATGACTTTTGCTCCGCCCAGCTTTTGAAGCTCTTCGGCAGCGTCATAAGCTTCGGTATCAATAAAATGATCTGCCCCGAGTCCATAAGCCAGTTCCTGCTTATCTGTTCCGCGTGATAGTGCAACGACTTCGCATCCAAATTTATGAGCATACTGCACCCCCAGGTGACCAAGTCCGCCAATACCTTGTACGGCAACCAAGTCGCCTGGATTAAGATTACTGTTGCGCAAGGCATTGAAGGTTGTTATGCCTGCACAGAGCAGGGGAGCGGCTTCGGCAGAATCAAGTGATTCTGGTACCGCTGCCAACGCGTTTTGCGGAGCGGTCATATACTCGGCATAGCCGCCGTCGAAGCTGAGCCCTGTTACTTTTGCGTTTTCGCAGTTGATGAAGTCACCCTTTCGGCAGGCTTCGCATTCGTGGCAATGTCCGCCGTGCCAGCCTACGCCAACGCGCTGACCATCGCTCCATTCGGAGATATTACTGCCGACTGATTCTATCGTTCCGATTACTTCGTGTCCCGGCACACGTGGATATTCAATGCCCGGCATCGTCCCGTCTTTTACAAAAGCGTCGCTGTGACAAATACCGCAGGCTTGAACTTTGATTAATACCTCATCCTCAGAAGGAGTGGGGATATCTTTCTCAACGAGTTCAAAGTCCGAACCCGGTTCTGATACTTGCATTGCTTTCATTGTTCCCATAAAAAATATTTTAGCGTTAAACTTTTTTTGTCCATCCTGAAAACATAAAACAGCAGCGTATCATTTACTGATTTCGGAACAATATAAAAAAGCTTCACTTAGATTTATCGGAAAGCATAAGACTCCTTATATTCCTGCGTTACAATAATATATTCCTGAAATTTAGAAGTGACTTTTAACTATTTAATTTGATGTTGCTCATGCGTACGAATCGTATTGGTTTCCTATCGGCACTTTTGTTAGCTGTTTTTTTGATGATGGGATCTGCCACGGATCTCAGAGCTCAATCATTTGATCACGAGCCCTATCCCAAACTCGATTTTGATTTTATTTCATTAGACCTGAATTTAGGAGTGCAGCCTCAAAATATGCGAATTGATGGTCAGGCGACCTACCAAGTTGAAGCTAATATTAGCGGTGCTGATACACTCACGCTTTACGCTTCTCATCTGGATATTAGTAATGTATCGGTGAATGGAGAATCAGCTGATTTTTCGCTGCAGAACGACTCGCTGTTTGTTCCGGTGGATGATTCGGCCGAGGCGGGATCGAGGTACGAAGTGAATATTCGATATTCTGGTCGACCACAGTTTGGTATGCTACAAGATCATCATGAGACGGTATGGACCTCCTTTTTACCGAAAGCACAACGTCATTGGGTACCTATTGTAGATCATCCCCAGGTAACGCTCCGCACCAATTTCACTATTGCTGTTCCATCTGGCGTACAGGTTTGGGCCACAGGTAAGAAAGTGGATGAAGAGGTTGTATCGGTTGATGCAATGCGGTATCGGTTTGCCTCCCAAAGAGACGTGCCGGCATCAGCTTTGATGTTTACCATCGGAGATTTTGAGCAGCAATCGACCGGTTATGGCATCAAAAAAATTAATGTAGCGGTTGAGAAATCTTTATCTGAGCAGGTGGATCCTAAACAATTACTGCAAAAAGCGTATGATTATTTGGGTATGGTTGAAGATGAAATGGAGCGTGAATATCCCTTTGAAGAGTTGCAGGTAGTAGCACTTGAAGATCATCATGGGGAGACAAAATCTTGGGGCGCTTCCACCATTTATGTGTATGAAAATCGAGGAAATATAGATGTACAGCTGGTGCGTGGTATCATTGGTCAGTGGTTTGGTGTACAACAGCGAGAGCGGCAATGGAGTCAGGCTGATGCTATCAACCTATACCAAACACTGGTTTTTGATAATGTGATGTCAAACGATTCGTTGCTTAATATTCAAGATGACCCTAAAGGTTTTACAGAGGGGGCGTTGTACCAGCATTTTGGTCCAAATCGATGGAATGAATGGCAGCGTGGTATTGAAGAATGGAAAAATGAGTCGATACGATCATTTTTAAAAGGCTCGATTGGAAAAGTATTTGAAAAGAGCAATGTAATAAGGTGGGGGGATTATGCCGAATATTGGTACGAGCACACCGGGCAACCACTGTTTGATATGCCCCGGTTCTCGTTTGAGAAAGAGGGTACTACATCCCGATCCGATTCGGTGGCCTACGAAGTGCATTATGATTTTAATGAAGCAGAAGGAGCACTCACGCTGAACTTTAAAGCAACGCAGGGGTACTTTGGAGAGCTTACCACATTGCAGGCGTACGAAATTTATCCCGGTAAGGTGGATACTTCCGAAGTCACTTTTACTGGAAAGGAAGATACTATTGTTCTTCAGGTTGACCCTACGATTAATACACTTCGATTAGCGTACGATGAGTATCCAACACTGACGCTGGATCAATTCAAACCGTCTTCGTTCTTGATTAATGAGTTGAGAAGTGATGCCCCGGTAGAACAGCGTGCTGAGGCGGCTCAAAAGTTAGGACATCACAGCGATAATCCTGATCTGCAGTTGGCAATACAGGACTTTATGAAACGTGATCTGGAGCCTGAAGTTGAGGCGGGACTGTATCTTTCACTGGCTGAAGTTACGGATGGAGCGTCTGGTACAGAAGAGATGTTTTTGGATGCGTTGCAAAGCGACCATCGTGTTATTAGGGAAGCCGGGTTAATGGCACTGCAAAACTATCCCGAAAATGCGAATGTGATTAATACGGTACGTTCGGTGGCACAAGGAGCCGAAGATAATACGTTGTTTCAAAAGTCGGTGCAGGTGCTGACTACCGTGATGAATAAAGAGTCATTCGGTGGGTTTGTAGAGTCGGTGGTGCAATCCGATACGGTGGGGACACGGTCAGTTTTTGCAATCCAGGAGTTGGCTAATATGGGACAGGTTGAAAAAGCCGTTGAGCAGGCTAATCTGTTTATTGAGAAGGAGTACACATACGAAATTCGAAGTCGTGCTTATCAATTGCTTATTCAGCATGATCATTCTGCAGTAAACTGGTTAGGACGAGCTGAGAATTTGGCTGAAATTTCTGACCCTCGCATTCGATTCTTTTTAATGCGAGGATTGGAGCGCAATGCCAATGATGAGATTCGATCGTATTTATCCGACTATCGGCAAGATGAATATGATGAGCGCGTGTATCGAAGAATAATGGATATTCTTTAAAGAGTTTTTTAATTCTGGTGTAGTACTCCTGGGGCGGTGTGATATCGATATACAACTAACAATTATTCCTTATGCAATCTGGATAGAGCTACGGAATGAGGTGAGATGATTTTTTATAAATGATTGCCAGGTGGTTATAGAATTAGATAACTTTATTGGGTTGGAAGCTATAGAGTGAGGTTACAATAAGTTTATATAATTAATGGCACAAGCGGATGCTTGCGCCATTATCGCAATACTCACTTCTTATATCTCAAGACTTGTTTATCCCTGCCGAATCCATTTGATCAGCTCTTTCCAGTTGGCGCTTTTACCATAGCTTAGAATCCCCACGCTGTAAATTTTTGCGCTCAACCACATCGTGCCTGCAAAAGTTCCAATCATTAGCAAGATAGAAAGCCCAATTTGCCAGAAGGGGACATCTGTAATGGCAATGCGCGTGATCATAACAATGGGGGTGCAAAATGGTATCAGCGAACCAATAACCGATATAGTGCCATCGGGATTGCTCATCGTTTGAAACATGATAACATAGGCGATAAAAATAGGTACCATAATGGGAAACATGTATTGCTGGGTATCGGCTTCGGAATCGACGGCAGAACCAATGGCAGCGAAGAGGGAAGCATAGATTAGGTATCCCAAAACGAAAAAGATAGCAAAATAGATGATCAGAGACGTATCAATTGCAGGAAGGGCAAACATTTCGGGATCAATACTTTGGGCTTGTGAAACCTGAGCTACCTCCTGGGCTTGGGACATTTGGTTCATTTGCTCTGATAAAAAAATGCTTGCTACAGGGCCGGCAGCGGCAGCCAGTCCCAGTAGTGAAGCTACCCAGAAGGTCATCTGTGTTAGTGCCAGTGCCCCGATACCCCCCATCTTACCAAATAATAATTCGATAGGTTTTACGGATGATGCTATAACCTCCACAATACGATTGGTTTTTTCTTCGATCACGCTGCGAGTAATTAGTCCACCGTAACCGGTAATGGAACCAAAGATGATGACGCCCATCACAATACCGACGACCGTTAAAAAGCCGGTGTCGTCATCTGTTTCTTCTCCTGCCTGTGTCAGCTTACGGGTTTCGAGGGTAATATCACTCTCATAAATTTTTTGGATATTTTCGGATACATTCGCTCGGGCCAGACGCTCGTTACGGATTACCTCTCGTAAATCAGTTTGGATATCAGATTGCAGCTTAAGTCCACCGCCGCCACCAGAAACGAACTCAATTTTTTTGTCGCTGCTAATGTGAAGTGAATCCAGCTGGATAAACCCATCAATTTCATTACGCTGTACCAAGGCTCGCAGGGAATCCTCAGTCAAATCCGATAGATTGCTGTAGCGTTCTTTGGAAATTTCTTGTAGTCGTGGGTAAAGGACTTCAGTTTGATCTGAAATACCAATTTTTTGTTCTGTGTCAGAATCCCATACGGCAATGCCTACCATAATCCCGATAAAAACAATCATACCAATGGGGATTAAAATGGTAGCAATAATAAACGCTTTTGAGCGAATACGGGTCATATATTCCCGTTTGAGCACAAGTAAAATTTGTTGCAAACTCATGATGTGAAGCTTAGGCTAATTCGTTTGGATTAATATTGTCTTCGCCAACGGTGGAGATAAAGATTTCAGTAAGGGAGGGTTCAACACGTTCAAACTTGTAAATTTCGGCGTGCTGCATAGCTGTTTTTAGGATATCTTGCATGGATTGCCCATTCAGGACTCGAATCTCTGCAAAATTGGCCGATCGGTTGTTAATGCGTACGTCTTGAAGCTGATCCAAAAAGGAATCATCACCTTCAAATTCAATGTTGACGGTATTTTTACCGTATCGTTGTTTTATTTCGCGTAGATTTCCTTTTAAGACTGTTTTTCCCTTATTAAATAGGCAGATGTCATCACACATCTGTTCAACCTGTTCCATCCGGTGTGTTGAAAATAGAATAGTATTGCCTTTATCACGGAGCTCAATAACAATTTCTTTAAGCATCTCGCTATTGATGGGATCGAGTCCGCTAAACGGTTCATCGAAAATATAGATGTCTGGATCGTGGGCAATGGTGGCAATAAATTGAATTTTTTGCGACATCCCTTTGGACAGTTCTCCCACTTCCTTTTCAAACCAGTCAGAAGCCTCAAAGCGATCGAGCCAATACTTAGTGGTATTTTCTGCCTCGGTACGGGTTAAGCCTTTAAGTCGGGCCAAATAGATCAGCTGCTCTCCTACTTTCATCTTTTTGTAGAGGCCGCGCTCTTCGGGCATATAGCCAATCATGCGTTGCGTTTTAGGGCTTACGGGATGTCCATTAATAGTAACAGAGCCGCTGTCAGCGATAAGAATGTGATTAATAATACGGATAGAAGTGGTTTTGCCCGCGCCATTAGGGCCCAAAAGTCCAAATATACGTCCCTCGGGAATGCTAAAGCTTACATTCTGGACAGCTTTTGTATCCCCAAACGATTTAGAAATGTTATCTACTTCAATTACAGCCATGCTCAATTTTTACTGAATTATTTTTGCCTTGAAAGTAGTGGAAAGATAATGATAAAGAAAGATTTTGATTGAAGCGTAAAGTTTTGATTATTTCAACGTAATATTAAAGCGATAACATATTGTTCTGCAAACAGCTATCACCATTTTAACTGACTAAATTAATGAACGTTTTTCATTTAAGTGCCGAATGTTATCCCGTTGCCAAGGTGGGCGGGCTTGCAGATGTCGTAGGGGCACTGCCCAAATATCTGCATAAAAAAATCGGTCAGGCATCAGTGGTAATGCCCAAATATGCCAATGAATGGATTGCTGAGCACACCTTTGAAACGGTGCTTAAGGGGACGGCACCTTTGGGCGATTGGCAGTTTGAGTTTACTATACAGCGCGAGGTGGATGGTATCCTTGGATTTCCACTCTATGTGGTGGATATTCCCGGCCGGTTTGATCGTCCGGGCATCTATACTGATGCGGAAACGGGTAGCAGTTACTGGGATGATTTTGAGCGTTTTGCCAGCTTTCAGATTGCGGTGTTAGACTGGATGAACGGGATGGAGGAGAAGCCCGATATCATTCATTGTCACGATCATCATACCGGTTTAGTACCGTTTATGATGACACAGTGTTATCGTTATATGGATTTAAAGCATATTCCTACTGCCCTGACGGTACATAACGCTGAGTATCATGGATCATACAGTCATGAAAAATCACATAAATTGCCACAATTTGATGAACGTAATTTTGGATTGCTGGATTGGGATGGGCAGCTAAATTGTTTGGCGGCGGGGCTTAAAACCTGCTGGCAAATTACCACCGTTTCGAAATCGTATATGAAAGAGCTGTCTTATAACAGTAATGGACTTGAATGGCTTTTTCAGAATGAGCAGCAGAAATCGCGCGGTATCATCAATGGGATTGATACGGAAGTTTGGAATCCCAAAACAGATTCCATGATTGCTCATTCTTATGACAAACGGAAAATGGCGGAGGGCAAGCGTAAAAATAAAAAAGTACTTTGCGAGCAGTTTGGATTAGATCCGCAGTATCCGACCATTTCATTCATTGGACGGTTAGTACATGAAAAAGGAGCTGACTTACTGCCCGATTTGTTTCAGACATTTTTAGAGTCGGAGCAGTCGGTAAATTTTGTGGTATTGGGAACGGGGGATCGGGAGCTACATCACCAGTTTGAAGCTATGAATAATCGCTTTGTAGGATATTTTGATGCCACGCTGGATTACAATGAATCTTTAGCGCATCAGATTTATGCCGGCAGTGATTTTATGATTATGCCATCACGGGTAGAGCCCTGTGGGTTGAATCAAATGTACTGTATGCGGTACGGAACGGTGCCTGTTGTTCGTAATATTGGCGGGTTGAAAGATACTGTGAAAGATATTGCCCTTGATGGCGGGTATGGAATTACATTCAATGATTTTGCATTATCACCAGCCCGGGAGGCCGTGCAGCGAGCGATTGATTTGTTTCAAGACGGTCGTACGATGGCGGGCATTCGAAAGCGAATCATGAATCTCGATTTTTCTTGGAATGCCTCGGCTAAAAAGTATATTACAATGTATGACGAGCTGATTGAACAATAGTATTAAAAGAAAATTATAAGTATGCGTAGAAAAGTAATTGCGGTTATTTTAGGTGGAGGACAGGGTACACGTTTATTTCCGTTAACGAAGCTACGATCGAAGCCTGCGGTGCCAGTAGCAGGGAAGTACCGGTTGGTTGATATCCCTATCTCAAACTGTATTAATTCCGGGGTTCGTCGTATCTATGTTCTTACGCAGTTTAATTCAGCTTCGTTAAATCGGCACATCAAAAACTCCTACAATTTTGATGTTTTTAGTCGCGGGTTTGTAGATATTTTGGCAGCCGAACAAACGCCTGATAGCAAAAACTGGTACCAGGGTACTGCCGATGCTGTACGGCAGTCCGTTCATCATATGGAAAACCATTCTCACGAACATGTACTTATTCTTTCTGGTGACCAACTCTACCAAATGGACTACCGAAAGATGATGAAACGTCACGAGGATAATGAGGCTGATATTACTATTGGAACCATACCGGTAGTGGCCGAAGATGCAACGGGCTTTGGTATTATGCAGACCAATAAAGAGGGCTTTATTCAACGGTTTGTAGAGAAACCCGATTATGATGATTTGGATCAATGGAAATCTGATACGCCTGAGCAGTTTAAAAAAGATGATCGCGTATACTTGGCTTCCATGGGTATCTATATCTTCAAAAAAGAGATTTTAAATGAATTATTTGATGAATATGAGGATGCAACGGATTTTGGAAAAGAAATTATTCCTGAGGCTATAAAAGAAGATTATAAAGTTCAGAGTTATGAGTTTGACGGTTACTGGACTGATATTGGAACGATTAAGTCATTCTTTGAGGCGAATCTGGCACTTACAGATGATCTACCCAGTTTTAACCTTTTTGATAATGAAGATTTTATTTATACACACGCTCGTATGCTGCCGGCGTCTAAATTATCAGGTACAACGTTCGATCATTCTGTGTTGGCCGAGGGATGTATTATTGAAGCAAGCAGGGTAGAACGATCGGTGATCGGAATTCGGTCACGTATCGGCAAGGGAACGACCATAGAAAATTCAATTGTGATGGGAAATGATTATTTCCAATCCCAGGAAGAGATTATGGAAAGTGACGATAAAAATCCCCCAATGGGTATTGGGCAGCGCTGCTTTATTAGCAATGCTATTATAGATAAGGATGTAAAGATTGGTAATGATGTCCGTATTGCAGGAGGAGATCATCTTGATGATGGAGAATACGCCAATTATCATGTCGTCGATGGCATTGTCATTATTCCCAAAGGAGAAGTCATCGAAGACGGGACGAAGATATAGTTATTCCAATAGAAACTTTAGCCTGAATAGTTTTTTTTAGCAGTTCATTTGAGAAGTAGCTAATTCAACTGACTTTAATAACGTAGATGAAGGAAGAGATTTATTTGATAACTTGCCTGCTAATTCACGTGACTTTGAGGGCCAATGGTTTACATGAAATTTCATTGGAAGGTGAGGTATTGGTGTTGGATTCCAATTAACACGTCTGTGAATGAGTTGATCATCAACAAACCATCTTAATTCATCTGGTTCCCATTCGATAGCATAAGAATGAAAGTCATTAGTTACATCAAATCCTAAGTTTACTAAAATTGGTGTTCCTCTATATCCATAATCGAATCGCGCTCCCTCATCACCTGGGTTATAAAAGACATTTAGTAATAATTTTTGCGGATATTTACCAAGAAATTCTATATCAACTTCTTGTCTTGGAGAGTTGCGATGCAAAAACAAGCCAGTGATAAGACCAGTTGTTTTAGGTGGTTTAAGAATGGCCTCAAAACGACCAAATAGAAATTCCGTATGAGTCGTAAGAGCTCCTGAACTGTAGTTTCTAACCTTCATATTTTCTTGTCTAACATAAATTTCTGTGGGGGCATCATTATTCAAGTAGATGTTAGATGGTTTAAATAAGGCTAAGTTTCCAGGAAAGGTATCCTCTCGAAGAAACCATGTAGACTTATCTAATTGGTCAAAATTACTAGAAATTCTAATACTATTTTTGCTAGTAGCAAATGAGCTTTTCAATTCTGTATTTAAGGGGATACCGTTCCATCCATTTTTTGATGAAACTATCCAAGGTAAGGAGTCAGACTTAAGCTTTTGCACAGAGGAATTCTTTTTTGATCTCTTTCTATTATGTTGAGAGATCATGCGTTTTCCTTTCTCTGGTAATGATGGGTAAGGAGATGCTGGTGGGACAGTACCTAGAAACTCACATAGTAATTTCCATTTTCTTTGTTCAGTAGAAGGCAAGACTAAGAAACGTTCTGACCATCCGTCAATATATTTTGAAATGTCTATATTCGAACCACTGTCAATTGCTATAATTAATTTGGCTTCTGGATAAAGTTTTGAAAGTTTACTAAGATATTTTTCTACGAACCCGATGTTTACATAAGCATCAAATATTCGTGGCTTACCCTTCGATATTAGCTTGTTTTTTTCCTCATTAGGTAAATCGTCAAGATCGCTGCAACACCTATATCCTAACATAGATAAAGCCATCGAGAGTGAGGTCAGTCCTGAGTTTTTGGTACCTATGGCGAATATAGGTTTTACCAAAGATGGTGCTTGAAATAAACTGGGCGCTTCATTGTTGAGAACACCAATTTCTGAAAGGGCAGGTAGAACAGAATAGGAATTTTCCGAGTTTTGGTCCATACGTTGAAAAATTACAGATTCTGAGGCAGTCAAAGCAGTAATCTCATTAAACTTATGGTTGATCCAAAGATCGACAGGTCCACAAATTGGGAGGAAGTCCAGTAATTTTTTCGCCCCCTTTTTTGATATTACATAACCAGATAGAAACCATAGGCCTCGGAAGAGTTTGAAAACATCCTTTGTTATTGGGTGCTTCTCTGCGCCATTTTCTACCTCTTTATAAGATAAATAGAGAATATCGAATAAGGAAGATTTATCTTGATATGAGCAAATTTGTTGCCATATCTGATCAACATAATTTGCGAAATTGAGACGAATTCCAACATCATCTTCAAGGACTAAGGCATATTTGTCGTTTCCGTTAGCAATTTTCCTCCAAGTCTTAATATGAGATTGTGCAACAGCAATTTCTTGTTCTGTCATTTCGATTTGCTTGTCAAGGTCCAATTGGGAAGGCAATGTTTGGCGGGGTTCCACAAATAGTTGATCACCAAGTGTATAGGTTCGATTAACTACATCAATATCCATAGATTTATCAAACTGGCTGGCATCGATAGCTGAAATACGAGTTGTAAGATCACTTAATGGTTTGTCATTTGAATCAAGAATATTTGATAGTTCTTGGATAGTTTGTTTCCAACGTTGCGGTTGTCGATCTAAGTTAATTACATAGATTTGTTCAATTCTTTTTTGTGAATTATCACCATTCATTTTACCGAATGTTTTACATTTCTTTTTGCCCATTAACCATCTTCCCCTTAAAAACCATCGATATAGAAAATTGAATATCTTGCCTGGTGATTTTGATAAGTTCATTATATATAATTGCCGAATTTTAGTTATTACTCTCTATAAAAGTTTTTTTTATTTGATAGTCGCCAATTTCTATTGTCGTTCCTATATCTAAGTGACCAGATAGTATCAATATAGTTTGCCCAATTTGTTAGCACCCTGAAATGCGTTTCAACTTCATAGGAATTACTAGTAGTCATCTGGGCAACAACGCTTGCAGTTAGATTACCTGGTCCAGTTGTCGACTGGATATCAGGTAGGTTATCATGGTTAGGTTTAAGCAAAATATCAGTTGCTCTTTTTAACGCATATTGGATTATGGGATTTTTGGGAGGAGCAATTATTGGATTGTTGTTGAAATAGAAAATCCAGTTTGTAGAATATTGTTTTGGTTTGGTAAACTTGTTTGGGTCAACCATGCTATTGGTTGAAACATCGTAACAAAGAGGTTGTAACTTTAAACGTGCATCATTGAAAAGATGCTCAATATTTGTTCCACAATAAGCATCATCCGTATCAATATAGCATCCACCATATGAGTGAATGAAGCAAAGACGGAAATAATCACTTTTCATAGCAGGATGATAACAGTGATCATAGGCTTTAACATGACGTTGGTTAAACTTATTGGCAATAAGTTTTCGTGCACTATAATCATTGAATAACAAATGCTTATAGTCTTTTGAATCAAGTTTATCCCACGTCTTAACACATTTGTTTACATCTTTAGGAATTTGCTTTGGATTGTCCCAATATTGAATAATTATTTTAGGGATAGTTCCTTTGGCTATTGAATTACCTTTATATGTTTTTATAAAGTCGCAAACTTTATCAGAACGTTTATGGTCATTTTCAGATATTGAAATAGCCTCTTTTGATGGTTTGTACATTAACATGAGGTGGTTAGTTTTAGAATGTAGTAATTTAAATTACCTCTATCTCCACCCTATTGGATTTAAAGACACATTGAACAGTACCAATAGTATTTTTTACTTCTCAATCCCCTGAATATCCTTTAGCTTATTCATGGCACGATCGTTGAGATTATCAAAGAGCTCCTTAGTAATATCGCCGACGGTATATTTTAGATGAAGCCATACGACATAGGTAGCCATTACATCTTCATAGCAGTAATGCTCAATTTCGTCCAGCTTATCCTCGCGAAACATTTTGAGTACTTCGTTGCCTTCGCCGGTTTGCTTAAAAGGGATGTCAATAAGATAGCCTAAATGCTTGAGTTTTGGCCATGAGCTTGCTCCATAGTTACTGAATTCATCCAGTAGATCAACATTGTCGTCACTGTAGCGATATTTGATTTCGTAATGGTTTAGGCGTTTTGGCATTTGAAGGCCATATTTGAGTGCACGATAGGTAAGCAATGGCAGATCAAATCCGCGCCCGTTATGGTGGACCAATCCAAAATCTTTATAAGTACTTAGGGCGTCAAAAAGTTCTTCAAGTCCTTCTTTTTCATCAGTGCCATTCCAGCCCACTTTCTGTTTGGGTACACCGTTGTTTTCGATCCACAATCCCACCCACGAAATCATGCGGTGATACATGGGAGGCAAAAAGCCGGAAGAATTCCGAGCCAAATCTTCACTGGCCTGGATAAGTAACTCATCTTCATCCTCTAAGGGATCGTCAATCACCTGGCGAACAAATTCAAAATCGGGGACAGTCTCGACATCAAAAACAAAAAACATAATTATTCGGTCATTTCACCAACGATGTTGGCATTAAATTGTTTGATTATGGTATCAGTATCGTCATGCTTGGCAAAAAGATACATTATTTTTGTGAGCGTTGCTTCGGTTGTCATATCACGGGCGCTAAGGGCACCAAGCTCCATAGCTTTTCGGCCACTTTCGTAATTGCTTAGATCCACCGCATCGTAGGCTGCTTGCGAGGTGATAATAAGCAAAATATCATTTTCGAGGCACTGTTCGAAGAATGGAAGCAGGTTTTGTCGGCCGTGAATGGGAAAATTGCCGCTTCCAAAGGCTTCGACAATTAAGGCACGGGTATCATCAAAATTAATTTGCTGTAAAAACTCGGGATTTAGGTTTGGATATATTTTTAAGAGGAAAACTTTATCCGAAAAGTTGGTAGCTACCGACAGCGAATTTGATGCGGGAAGAATGTGATCGCGCAGTTTGATATTTAATCCAATTTCGGCCAGTGGAGGATAATTGGGAGAGGCAAAAGCATCAAAATCACCAATACTCATTTTCGTCGCCCGGTTGCCACGGTACACAAAATCGTTGAAGCAGATTGCAACTTCGGGCAGGGGCAGGGTGGCCATCTCAATAGCATTGACAAGATTCCGGCGCGCATCGCTGCGGATATTACTCATTGGCACTTGGCTACCGGTTAGAATAATGGGCTTGTTTAACCCCTGCAGCGAAAAAGACAGGGCTGACCCGGTATATGCCATGGTATCGGTACCATGTAGAATTACAAACCCATCATAATCCTCATAGCTGTCTTCAATAAATTTGGCCAGTGTTGCCCAATGTTTTTTGTGGATGTCTGAGCTGTCTTCGAAAAAGAGCCGCTCCGCGGTGATATTAGCAATTTCTTCGAGTTCGGGGATGGCCTGATACATCAGCTGTGTCCATTTCTCGGAATTCAGAGTGGGTTTTTGGTCTTCGCTGATATCCATGGCAATCGTCCCGCCGGTCTGGATAAGCAAAATGTCTTTCATGCAGCACAATTTTATGTGGGATTATATTCGGTGCTAATGTTACCAAATTTACAACAAAGTATTGAGTTCAAATCTTTTTTTGCCTTACTTACCAAAACAATATCTATTAGCGGAGGCAAAATGGGCACAACCCACATCCATAGCAGCCTTTCTCTCTTTCCATTCGTGGTTTGTGTTATTTTTGCGTCTATGAGCAACTCCGCTTCCATATCCACATCTTTTAAAACGGAGGTAGCCTATGAATGTGTATAAGCCATCAAAGATCAGAAATATTGTACTATTGGGACATTCCGGTTCCGGGAAAACAACCCTGGCCGAGACGATGTTATTTGAGTCGGGAAGTAAAAAGAGGCGTGGTTCAGTTGAGCAGAAAAATACGTCGTCGGATTACCATGACATTGAACGTGAAAAAGGGAAATCGGTTTTTTCGAGCTTGTTGCATTTCGATTGG
This sequence comes from Fodinibius sp. Rm-B-1B1-1, assembly GCF_038594945.1. Classification (NCBI taxonomy): domain Bacteria; kingdom Pseudomonadati; phylum Balneolota; class Balneolia; order Balneolales; family Balneolaceae; genus Fodinibius; species Fodinibius alkaliphilus. The sequence goes on along the minus strand of NZ_JBCFYD010000002.1, from coordinate 1,405,264 downwards.
AGAGGCAGCAAAATTAATCTTATTGATACACCCGGTACGGCAGATTATATCGGTGAGGTAGCCGGAGCACTGCGGGTGGCAGATACAGCTATTTTTGCCCTCAATGGGGAATATGGCGTTGAGGTTGGTACGGAATTACATTGGAAATACACCGAAAAGTATAATATTCCGTCACTATTTATCGTCAACAAACCAGATAATGAATATGCGGATTTCCAAAATGCGGTGGATTCCGCTAAGGAACATTTTGGTCGTGGTGTAGTGGTTGTTCAGTATCCATACAGCGAGGGCGAAGATTTCCATGCTATTATTGATGTGCTGAAAATGACGATGTACGAGTTTCCTGAAAAGGGCGGCAAGCCTGATAAGTTACCGATTCCAGATTCTCATAAAGCGCAGGCAGATCTGTTGCACAATCAGCTGGTTGAGGCGGTGGCGGAAAATGACGAAACACTACTGGATTTGTACCTGGAGCAGGGGGAGCTTACGGAGAGTCAGATGCGCGAAGGATTACAGCAGTCGTTATTGAACCGGGATATCTTTCCACTTTTTTGCTGCTGCGCCAAACGGAATATGGGTACTGGTCGGGTTATGGGATTTCTCGGAAACGTGGCGCCAAATCCATTAGAAGCAAATCCGCCTAAAACGGTGGGTGGTGAACCGGTGGAACTCAATCCTAACGGTGAACCGCTGATGTTTATCTGGAAAAACAGTTCCGAGTCGCATGTGGGAGATATGCTCTTTTTTAAAATGTATGGAGGTACAGCTACAGCGGGTCTCGATTTAATTAATGAAAGTACGGGTAGTGGCGTACGATTGTCGGGACTTTATGGCATTAATGGGCACAAGCGGGAGGAGGTACCACAAATTCCCACTGGAGATTTAGCTGCGGCTGTTAAGCTTAAAAATACCGGGGTAAATGATACGCTTCATAGTAAGGATCGAGATATTAAAATTGAACCTATTCATTTCCCCGAACCTATCATTCGCACAGCGATTAGGCTTAAACATGATGGTGAGGAAGATAAGTTAGGTAATGCCTTGCATCAGCTCCAGCGCGAAGACCCTTCCATGCAAATTGAGCATAGCCAGGAACTAAAGCAGGTTATTGTGCATGGACAAGGCGAAGAACACTTGGCAGTAATTAAGTACGCCTTGGAAACACGGTTTAACTTGGAGCTGGAGTTTGTCCAGCCACGGATTCCTTATCGCGAGACCATCACCAAAGCTGTACGTACGGAATATAAGCACAAAAAACAGTCGGGCGGAGCGGGACAATATGGGGCCGTTTCAATGTTAATAGAGCCACTTACGGAAAATATGGAGGAACACAGTGATCTGAAAGTACGTGATGTGCAAGAGATTGATCTGGAATGGGGTGGAAAACTAATCTTCAGGAACTGCATTGTAGGTGGTGTTATTGATAATCGTTTTATGCCGGCTATTCTCAAAGGTATCATGGAAAAGATGGAGGCCGGGCCGCTCAGCAATTGCCGGGTTCGGGATCTTCGTATCTCGGTTTATGATGGGGATATGCACTCAGTCGATTCCAATGATGCTGCATTTCGTACGGCCGCGCTCATGGCTTTCAAGGATGGATTTTTGAAAGCGAATCCCAAGTTGATGGAGCCTATCTATACGATAGAGGTGACCGTTCCCGCTAATTTCATGGGTGATGTGATGAGTGATATCAGTACTCGTCGTGGACAGATTCTGGGTATGGATTCGGAGGGATCTATACAGAAAATCAAAGCCCAGGTGCCATTGGAAGAGCTTGATCACTATGCCACCCGACTCAAATCGATGACGCAGGGTAGTGCTCGATATAGTCGTTCCTTTTCGCATTACGATCAAGTACCGTATGATATCCAGCAGCGTGTGATGGAAGAAACAATGCAGGTGCAAGAGGCTTAAGTTATTAAACATAGGATACTCTTTGAGATATCCTATGTTTATGCTTCTAAAAAATTATTCCAGCCACTTGCTGGTTGGGTGATTTTCTTTGAGGTGTCGAATATATTGGCGCGGGAGTTCAAAGAAAAGTTTTTTGGGGATTGGAGGGAAGCGACGCTCCATGTCAGTTTGGGGACGTTGGGGCCGGAGCTCTGGATTCCAACTAAATCCATCCAGTCTTCGATTGGCTGTTTTGTCACTTTCTGGTAGATATGATCCATCAACGGGCCCCATAGCCTTCATTCGATGGAGTTGTCCATCCCTAAAAAAGATACGAATATTAGGAGCTGTCAGATCTACGGCTCCATCGGGTTGATCTTGTTCATTTTTAGTGAATCGCAGCAATTTTGAATTGCCAAAAACATAGATCTCCCAAAGCTGCCCGTCTTTGAAATCAGCATGCAGGGTATCACCTGTGATTTGATTTAGCCGGTCAAGGGCAGTGTCTTGCTGCACCGAAAACGGCCGGGGATACGATTTTAGGCTATCGATATCTCCATTTACAATTTGGGCTTCAATATAGGGTCCGGTAAGCTGCACGTCTTCATGCCAGGATTTAGCATTGGACCAAAGTTCAAAGGTTTCGGTACTATCGGTGTATTTTGAGGTGTCAGAAACCGATGCAAAGGTGGGAGACCAAATTCGAACGCTATCGTATCCAAAAATAATGCCGGTGGTATCAACTGGTGTCCGGTCTTCGAGTGATAAAATGGTATGGGCTCTGATATGGGTCGTATCAGCTTGGGTTGTGTCGGAAGTATCCTGTTCAAAACTTTGGAGCCATGCATTGCCCTCTAATAGTCGCCGTCCGGTGGAATCAGCTTCGAGGTATTCACCTTGGATCATTGAATCGTTTTCATGATCATCTCCAAAAATATCTCCATACAGCTCATAGTATTCCGAGTTTCTATTACTGAACAATGAGTCGCCTTCTAAGTATTGCAGAGAATCGGCAAGCTGAACGTTTCCATAAAATTTAGCACTGTCGGCTTCGCGGTAATAGAATCCTGAATCAGCCACAAGAGTTCCACGCTGATCTTCCAGGCGAATTTCGTCCAAAAAATTGGCTACCCGGGTACTAAATCGGTAGTCTACGCTATTCCCAAAGAGGGTAGTGCTGTCAGCTTCAATAACAACTCTTCCACGCAGCTGACTAAAATCAACATTTGTGTAGTAAGTGAGAGAGTCTGCCCAAATTTTTTCCGTTTCAGTATTGATCTGAATGTTACCATAGGCTCGAATCTCATCCTTATTCACAAACTGGTAGGCGCTATCACAGTACATTTCCATATTTTGAGTCTGCAGATGTACATTGCCCAATATTTTTTGAACCCGATCACCTTTGAATTGTCCCCCCTGAATTTGATCCGCTTCTAAAATATCGACGAGGTTTTGTGCAGCGGTTAGTTGAGGCAGTCCCCACAGAATAGAGATCAGAAGAAAGAATTGCAGAAAGGTTTGCTGGGCACTCTTTTTATGTACTTTGATATTAGTCATTTAATCTACAATTACGCGGCCCTTAGGTTCTTTGATGGTGTAGTCGACTAAGTCGGTATCACCCTTGAAACCGGTACCGGCAATACTGTCGCTGGGTGTTTTTATAATAACGAATTTTGGCGTATTGATGGTGTTATCGGATTGATTCCATTCCAAATATTCTGAATTTAGATACCGGTTGTCGCGTGTTTCAACTTCAACATTTCCAAAAAGTTCAAAGACAGCATCGTCCGGTTTATAAACCGCGCGATTAGAAAAAACTTTTGTCTTGGTAGTTCCTACAGAATCAAATACGTGGATGGTGACAGGACCTTTTATTTTAGTTTCATTACGATCACCATCCGTAAAAGTAGCTGCATATGATCCCCAAAGGCGTACTTTTTTAAGCCCGTCTTCCATAATTTCCATATCAACATCCCAGGTTTCGGTAGAGGAGGTAAGAGAATCGCGGAGAGCTTCATCAACCTTTTGGGACTCCTGTTCAGAAAGTTCTCCACAGGAAGCCAATCCTAAGACAAGGCCAAGTGTAATGACAAAAAGGAAAAGTGATTTATGTTGTTCCAAAATATCGGTCACCCGCATCACCTAACCCCGGTACAATAAAGGCGTCATCATTTAAGTGACTGTCAATGGCAGCTGTAATGGTATGTACCTGGGGATGTTCTTGCTCCAGTTTTTGTAAGCCTTCCGGTGCACATATTAACGATACAAAACGCAGATGTTGTGCGCCCTGATCCTCTAAAAAGGAGAGTGCATCATGGGCACTGCCACCCGTTGCCAGCATGGGATCGACAACCAGCACCATATCATTTTCGACGCCGTCAGGGATGTTAGAGTAATAGTCGACGGGTTGGTGTGTTGTCTCGTCTCGCTCCATCCCAAGATGGCCGACCCGCGCGTCGGGAATAAATTGAAGCAAAGCATCAGAAAGACTAAGTCCGGCACGGAGAATAGGGACAACCATAACGCCCTGATCAATATCGTAGCCTGTTGTCTTTTTGATAGGGGTTTCGACTTCGAATGTTTTTTGGGGCAGTTCCTTCAAAGCATGATATGCCAGAATCATGGCTATACGTTTGATGGCTGCCCTAAATTCGGAAATGTTCGTATTTACATCCCGCAGAATCGTTAAGTCGCGGTTAACTACGGGATGCTTTACGAGTGTTACGTTCTTGAAATCAGACATAACAGTTTGGGTTATACGTCCGGATTTTCGAAGTACTTCTTGGTAATTCTATACGCTACACCAGATAGTGCAAACAACGCAATAATATTGAAGAATGCCATTAGGCCAAGCATCACATCACCAAACGCCCAGATGGTCGTTAGTGTGACGACGGCACCAAAAAAGTGCATGCCCACAAAGGCCAATCGATACCAGAAAATGGACTCAAATCCGAAGAGATATTGTGCCGCACGATCGCCATAGTAACTCCAACTGATAGATGTTGAAATAGCAAACAGTAATACCGCGAAAGTTACGAGATAACCACCGCCCGGAATAAGCGGAGCGAGTCCGCGTTCAAAGGCTGCAGCTGTGAGCGGTGCTCCGTTTTGGACAACACCTCCATAAAGGCTCGATAATTGTTGATCGTTATTGGTGTACACCGTTACGCCACGATATCCATCGCCATTTGATTGTGGAGTAAGTGTAATACGGCCATTGAAAGGTGTTGCATAGGATTCATCGGTATACATGGTATCGACCGGGGCTTCGTAGTGGGTCATTTCACCATTGGTGGGCAGCCCGTCTTCGAAGTAAATAACGGGTGCTCCATCTGCTTGATCTCCATCTATGGCCTCAGCGGAATAGGTATACGTTACGATATCAGCAGTGGGATCAATAGAAGACTTGTGCTGCATATCCCAAGCGCCGGTAGAAATAATAACCAATCCTGTCATCGTACAAATGACGAGAGTATCAATAAAAGGTTCAAGGAGTGCAACAACACCTTCGCGGACGGGTTGGTCAGTTTTAGCAGCAGAGTGGGCGATAGGGGCAGAACCCTGGCCGGCTTCGTTCGAGAATAATCCACGCTGTACTCCATAGCTTAATGTAAAGATGATGGCTCCCGAGCCAACTCCCAGCGCGCCGGCTTGTGGATTAAAGGCGTTGCTTACAATAGCTGTTAATGCTGGAATGACATCCTGATAGTTGATCAGCAAAATTACCAAAGCTCCCAACACATAGAGAATTCCCATAAAAGGGACAAGGCGGGAGGTTACTTTACCAATCCGTTTAATACCACCAAGAACTACAGCTGCAACTAAACTCGCGGTAACAAGCCCGGTAATCCAAACGGGAATTTGAAAATCTGTTTTCATAACATCGGCAACGGTATTTGCTTGTACCGCATTACCAGTAAGGAATGCACAAATAGCTGCTGAAATAGCGAATGCTACTGCTAACCATTTCCAGTTATCTCCTAAGCCTTTTTCAATATAATACATGGGGCCGCCGGAAACACTGCCATCGGGATTAGTGCCGCGATATTCCTGGGCAAGGGTAACCTCGGTATATTTTATAGCCATCCCAAAAACTGCAGTAACCCACATCCAAAAAAGTGCACCGGGTCCACCGTAGTGAATAGCTAATGCCACACCCGCAATATTACCGATACCAACAGTTGCGGAGAGAGCTGTTGTCAAAGCTTGAAAGTGGTTGATGTCTCCCTCGTCTTCCGGATCGTCATAAAAGCCCGTTACAACTTTTAATCCGTGACTAAACTTTCGGATTTGAATAAAACCAAGCCTGAGGGTAATAAATAATCCAAAGGCAAGCAGTATTGCCACCATCGCCGGAAAAGTCTCCGGCCAATTCCAGATGATATCTACAAGCCAACTTATAATTTGATCAAATGTCTCCATGTGCGATAAAAAGTATTCTTCGGTTATTTTGAGAAACAATCAGGCGGAATGTATAAAAAGATTTCCGAATTTTTTAAGTTTAATTGATAATCTGCTATGACAAACCATTAAAAAACGTTAAAATGATATAGAAGAGTTTTTCTTCCAATGTACTAATGTACTTACATTTAGCAGATTCAATGGTTAATTGTGATTGCAAATAAAAAGGTGAGGTTTTATGACAAAAGCAGATATTGTTGATGTGATTGCATCTTCAACGGGACTTACGAAGGTTGAAACCGAGGCTGTTGTGAACGGTTTTATGGAAACAGTGATTGATGCCATGGAGAGAGGAGAACATATTGAATTACGAGGATTTGGAACATTTAAGGTCGTTAAAAGAGCTCAGCGTGTAGCGCGTAACCCAAAAACGAATGAAGAAGTTATTGTCCCCGAGCAATATGTGCCGGTTCTAAAAATGTCGAAAGATTTTAAGGAATCGGTTAATGAATCTATAATGGAAGATGAAGATGAGTAAACTCTAACGCGAGAGTAGAAAATTTTCAGGTTTTATGTTCGGAATGATTGTATCTTTCCGGGTTAATACTATTATCCCAGATACTTTTAGTTAGTATCAAGAATTTTAAATAAGCAGGTGACTGTTATGCCAAGCGGAAAGAAAAGGAAACGATCAAAGATTGCTAAGCACAAACGAAAAAAACGATTGCGCAAAAATCGTCATAAAAAGAAGTAGCGCGATTAGTACCATTTTAGAAAAAGCCTTCAGCACAAACTGAAGGCTTTTTTATTGAGTAAGGTTACAGAAAGATATCAAGCAGCCTGAGATTCTAACGTCTGGTCAGCTATCTGGAGTACTCGGTTTGATTTTACTAACAGTTCTTGCAGGCATCGGCTCACAAATTCATGGACGTCGTTAAGACTGTTCATATCTTCTAACGTATATTGGAAGTAAGAAATTAGATTTACAGCCGATAAATATTTTCCACTTTCTGATCCTTCCACTTCAATGTGCCAGCGGGTGATAATATCATCATCTGCCAAGAGCTCATTAACTTCTTTGCTAATATCTTCCATCCATTGGCTGGCCTCTTCCAGGCGATGATGTCCGTTTTGGGCTGCTAATCCTGACTGAGGCGATTTTTCATTGAACAACCACGTAATCTCAATATCGATAGCCGGTGATATGGAGGTGCTTACCATTTTATCTTCTTGCAAAAAAGGATGTTCTTCCATCCCCTTAAGTTGTTTGGCAAGTACAGTTTCACGGAATCGATCCCAGTCAAAATTTATAGATAGTGCCTTAAGGAAATCCGACTTGGGACGAAGATCAAATTCAATTTCCAGTCCCGTTGCATTTATTCTATCTTCATTCCAAGTTCGAAAGGTATTTATGGTAAAGTCTCTCTTTATTAAGTCACTTTCTATCCGGTTCACTACAGAGTTGAAAATCGGATATGTCATTCGTCCAACTTGTTAAGTTTAAATTTTTTGTTTTAAGAACGTCTCTTTAAAGCATGAACAACTTTTATACACTAATATATTTAAACCGTGAGATAAAAGAAAAAATTGAGGGTTCATTTTTTGACTTTGCTATTTCTCCTCACAAAGACGTTCTCCATATTTATGTGACGGATAACAACGAGACATCGCGGTTAATATTTAGTGCGAATCCGCGCGAAACTGTTTTGTTTTTGGATTTCTATCGACCTCCCAAAAAAAGTAATGTCATTGATTTTTTTGAAGGGCTTGAGGGACAAGAAATTATTGATATGCGATTGGCTGATAAGGATCGGTTGGTTTCTATCTATTTTGATAACGGTCAGCATTTGCTCTTCAAACTTTTCAGTGGAAACCCTAATGTGTTTTTAGTTGAGGATGGGGTGATTGTTGATGCGTTTAAAAATCCCGGTGAGGTGAAAGGGGAGCAGCCGCCTGAACCGGAGGCGCCTGAATTTTTAGAGGAACTGAGTCCCCGGCGATCGGCAAAGAACCAGATGACGGAAGCCAATCCACTATTGCCGCGAAATTTACTGCCATATTTAATAGAGCAGCATGATGTGGATGAGATGAGCCCCGAAGAGGTAAAGAAATTTACGGACGAAGTTTCGGAAGCGCTATTGGAAGATCCCCATCCACGTGTACTGAAGACCGGTGATTTTTGTTTATGGTCGAAGGAGTGGCTCGATATTGAAAGTGAAAAAGAGTGTACCGAAGTGAACGACTGTGTGGCCTTCGGGTATAAAAATGCCGTTCATTTGCGGCGCCTGCATGAAAAGAAGGAAGAAGTTGTCCAGTTTTTGGAGCGGAGTGAATCCCAGAAGGAATCTTTGATCGAACAGCTGCAACAGGCTGATAAAAGTTTAGAACGGTCGGAGGAGTATGAAAAATATGGTCATCTATTGATGGCTCACGCGCACGAAAAACTGCACGATGGGACTACTGAAATTACTATTGAGGATTTTTATGAAGGTAATGAGCAGATTACCATCCCGCTGAAGGAAGATAAATCGATTCCCGAGAATGCAGAGTATTATTACGAAAAGTCGAAGGATGCAAAAAAGTCGTATGAACATGCTAAGCAGCGGCTTCCAAAAGTAAAAAGGGAATTGGGACAGATTAAAGAGTTATTAGCGGAGATCGAAAGGATCGATCATCTGCCGGATATGGATAGCTGGATTAAAAATAATATCAATACCCTCGAAGAGTTTGGTTATGGCAGCAATGACGATAATCAGGCTACATCGCCATTCAGAAAATACAAGGAAGGCAAGTTTGAAATCTGGATCGGAAAAAATGCCAAAAGTAATGATAAGTTGACGAGCCATGCACATAAAGAAGATATCTGGCTGCATGCCAGAGGGGTGGGGGGATCGCATGTGGTTATTCGGATGGGGAATCGGAAGGATTATCCCCCACAGCATGTCTTGCTGAAGGCGGCCAGCTATGCGGCGTATTTTTCGAAGGCCAAAGGAATGCAATCGGCCCCAGTGATGTATACGAAAGTGAAGTACGTCCGCAAGCCTAAAGGAGCTGCCCCGGGAGCTGTAGTGGTAGAGCGCGAGGAAGTGGAAATGGTGCCGCCAATGAAACCCAAACAGTGATAGTGCTATTGATATAAAATGAGGAGTGATACACTTTAGCAAAAGCAGTATATCACCCTGAATTTATTTCAGGGTCTTTAAGAATTATTTTAATTAGCAGATTCTGAAACAAGTATTACTATGCCAAGGCTTCGTAACACAAGTTCAGAATGACACTTTACTTAAATCTTGAACATGATATCGAATTTACCTGGACGTATTTTTTTATGTGGATTTATGGGTGCTGGCAAGTCGGTTATTGGTCGACAGTTAGCTGAGAGCTTGGAGTGCAATTATTTGGATTTAGATGATCGTATCGAAGAAAAGGCTGGCCATGCTATCCCCGAAATTTTCGAGCAGGAGGGCGAAGCAGGGTTTCGTACGCTGGAACGGCAGGCTATTTTAGAAGTGGTCCGCGAGTTTGAGGGCGTAGTTTCGCTGGGTGGGGGCAGCCTGCACAATCAGCACATGGTTGATCACATCAAATTAAATGGGTTGCTTGTTTTTATTGAGACACCTATTTCTGTTATTTTAGAGCGCATATCCGCGGATGAGAATCGCCCGCTTTTGCTCGACGAGCAAGGAAATTCCAAAAGTAAAGAAACATTACAAACCGAGTTGACGGCGCTGTATGAAGAACGATTGCCGTTATACAAACAGGCGGTCATTACGGTTGAAAACGACGGCAGTGAGCCGGTGAAACAGATTATAAAACAGTTGTTGAATAAGATTAGAAATCATGTCGAACATTATTGATATCGGAATTGATCTGAAGCAGCAGTATCAGATTTATGTAGGACAGCATTTAGGAGAAGATTTTAAGGCGTTTTGCAAAGGGCGATACCCATCAGCAAAAGCATTCGTGATTATCGACGAAAATGTGTACCAGCTGCATGAAGAGCGAGTTAAAACATTAATGGACTTTTTTGATGAGGTTCATTTTTTGACGGTGCCTCAGGGAGAAACATCGAAATCGGTGAAGTTGTGGCATCGATTTGTAAATGAGATTTTAGAAATTGGTCTTGAGCGGTCAACGCCTATTATTGGCATCGGAGGTGGAGTAACGGGAGATCTGGCTGGTTTTGTGGCCGCAACCGTTTTGCGCGGTGTGCCGCTGGTTCACGTGCCAACGACCTTGCTGGCTATGGTAGATAGTTCGATTGGTGGCAAAACGGGGGTTAATCACAGTACAGGTAAAAATTTAATTGGTAGTTTTTATCAGCCGGATGCTGTTTTTGCAGATATCGCTTTTCTCGAGACGCTGGAGGAATCGGAGTGGATTACGGGAATGGCTGAGATTTTGAAATATGCCGCTATTCGAAATCCCAAACTATTTGGGGAATTGGACGAATTGGTGCATCAGCCGTTGACGCCAAAATCGCGTTGGGCGGATGTGATAGAAGAGAGTGCCCGTATTAAATCTGATATTGTACAAGAAGATACCCTTGAGGCGGGCAAGAGGGCCTACCTTAATTTTGGTCACACTTTTGGTCATGCCTTAGAAAAGGTCAGCGGGTATGGTGCCATTACCCATGGAGAGGCGGTTTTTGTGGGGATGATTGCTGCTACCTATTTCTCGGATCAATTAGATCATCCGGTGGATGATACACGTTTTTCTCCTTTCCTGGCGTTGTATAAAAAGCAGATGTCTCCACTTTCGGCTAATGCCGAAGAACTAATTGAAGCGATGAAATCCGACAAAAAAGTAAAAAATAATATCATTCGATTAGTGTTATTGAATGATTGGGGATCCCCTTATCTTTATAGCTGTGAGCAACGTGCACTATTGGAAGAAAGTTGGAGTTATACATTGAAAAAGTTTAATCAATAATTATTGAGCGTACGTGTTTTATCGCTGGTTACATAAGAGCTGGAAATATTTTTGGAGATTTATCTTTGCCGTGCTTGTGTTAGTAGCACTGTTGGGGGGGATTGTTATCGGTGTGTTGCAGCTCGATGTAACGAAGAATTATTTAGCAAATCAGATTGAGCAGGAGATTGAGAAGACCTATATAACAGAACTCGAAATTGGAGGTATTGATGGATTTCTTCCTTTCTGGGTAAGTTTGCATGATGTGAGCTTAATGAAAGGGGATACTGTTAATGCAGACACATTGCTGGCTATTAATCAGATCGACAGCCGGGTTGATGTATGGGGATTGCTGCAAAATAAGCTTACCATTGTGGGATTTTCGATGCAGCAGCCGGAAGTTCATCTTACGTCTGATGAGAACGGTCGGTTGGTATTTCTCGAACGCAGACCCAATGCAAAAAAGCGTTCGGCTTCGGGGATAAATAATTTATTAGAACGAGTTGAAATTATAGCCCCTCAAGTGCAGATAACGGATGGAGAGGTGCATTTGGAAGCAGAAACGAAAGAGCATCAAATAGGAAATCTGCCTATTAACTTTTCGCTCAATAACTTGAATACGACATTATTTGTGGATTGGAGTGCTAATCAGCGGTATCTTGATATTGAGTCATTTAGTGCCCGGCCCGAAAATCTACAAGTCGATAACCTGAATGTTTACGGTCAGTTGTATAATGATGAGCGGTTTTTGGAGTTTAATTCATTTTATCTGACCCTTGGTAATTCTCAGCTTATCTTTAATGGTGAAATTGATGGCGTTAATATTCTTGAGCCTGATATTACGGGGCAATTAACGGAGGCGTCATACGATTTGGATATTCAATCGGATGAAGTTTTTCTTGGAGACTTGCGCGATCTTATTGCAAAAGTGCCTGATATTAAGGAGCCGCTGAGTCTGGAATTTCGCACCGAGGGATCAGCTGATTCTCTTTGGGTTGACCGGGCAGAGCTGGGTATTGGAGAAAGTTATGTCAATATTAACGGATTGGTGCAAAATGTTATAACTCCTCGGCAGTTGTCGTATGATTTATATTTCGAAGGGTTGAATTTACGTAATCAAGACCTGTCTGCATTGTTAGATACATTAGCTATCCCCAATAATGAAGCCCTTCAAAGTTTGACTATTAATGGGCATGCAAAAGGGAGTTTAGAAAATGTGAATGCTGATTTCGATATATCCAGTACCTTGGGAGATATTGCGTTGAAGGGAGAAACCCAGCTGGTGCGTCCCTATCGTTACCGGGGCACTGTATCAGTAGATTCAGTAGATATAAGTCCCTTTTTTACCGGGCGTATTGATACCACTTCGCTAACGGGCGAAGCTGAATTTGAAGGAGAGGAGTTTACTCTGGCCAAAGCTGAATCTGAGCTACGTTTCTCGTTAACAAATAGTTTGATTGGAGACCACCAGTTCGAGGAACTAATGCTTAATTCCACATTGTCCAATAAAGTTTGGAACCAAAAGTATTTCTATCGTAATGGCAATGAAAAGTTTTCAGGTTCTATATCGGCCGATTTTAACCCGGATGATCCTAAGCTATTGGTCCGGGGAGATGCCACTAATATAAATCTGGCTGATTTTTTCCCAGCAAACACAATAGCACAAACGAGCCTCAATTTTGATTATAATATAGAAACCCAGGGACTGAATACAGAACGCATCCAGGGAAGGGCTAATCTCGATATTAATCCATCTGTTATTGCGGGTGATACGGTGCGGGCTCACCAGCTGTATATGGATTTAAATTCTCCAGATGCATCTACGCGGCAATTCCGGTTAACGAGTTCGTTATTAGATCTTAATATAAGCGGAGAGGTAACTCCTGCTGATGTTCTTGCGCAAGTGCGGTTTTGGAGTCGTCATCTTACAGAGCAGTTCAAGTCGGAAATTACGATGACTGAACCTGCCGATACTTCTTTTTCAGTTAATCCCCCCGGCAATAAGAATGTAGTAGTTGATGGAACGATAGAAACGAAAGATTTGGGATTAATAAATCGATATTTCCCCCAATTCCCATCTTTGTATGCCGATTCTGATATTTCATTTAATGTTAATACGGATGGCACTCGTTTGTTGTTCTCTGCAAAAATGGCCGCCGATACCGCGCAATACAACAGTTTTAGTTTTAATGATGCCACTACCCAGTTTACGGCCAGTGTAAGGAGTGATCGTAGACTGCAAGAATTTTCAACATTTGATTGGGAAGCGGATGTATTACGGCTGGAAACAGAATCGGTTGATTTCGATTCTCTTTCCCTTGATTTAGCCGTTAAGCAAGATTCGGTTTATTTTAACCAACAGGTGGGACGAATTTCGGATGATGCAGAATTTAATATGACACTGGAATCAAGTATTGCTGACAGTGCCATTTATGTTTCCATCCGTGATTTTTATTTAGGCAATAATACGTATGCCTGGACCAACGAGCAGGTGCCATCATTTACCTATCACCGATCCGGTGAAGTGGACTTTAATCAATTTAGTTTTGAAAACAACAACGAATATTTTCGTCTCCAGGGAAGTCTCAGTCCCGATCGGGCAGATTCGTTAACCTACACGCTGCGTGATATTAATCTTAGCAGAATATCAGATCTCATCAAAGGCAAGATCGATTTCGCCGGTATCTTAAATGGGAAATTAATAACCAAATCCTTAACACAGCAACCTACTATACAGGGCGATTTAAATGTTAATCGGTTCCAGATGAATAACCGTATGGTTGGGGATGTTCGTTTTAGTAGTCAATATAATTCGGATAGACAGCGATTTGATACCCAGATTGATGTTGTTACCGATAGTACGAAATACGAGGATTATTTGGAGCGCAATGATGGTATTGGTCAGGATATCAGGCTCGATGGATATTTTGTGACGCCTGACCCTAATGTACAACAGGATACGGTATATCATTTTGATGCCGATTTTGATCAGGTTGACCTTTGGTTCTTGGCGGTAATTGCAGAAAACGTTTTTGCCGAGATGGAGGGGCAAGCTTCAGGAACGGGCTATATTACCGGTAACTTAGAGGATTACGACTTTGGCTCTCAGTTCCAGACCGAAAATGTTTTTGTACGTCCCCAGTTTTTGAATACCAACTATTTTGTGAGCGGTCCGGTGCAGTTTAACAGGGATGAAGGGGTAGTTCTGGATTCGCTGAATGTTATGGATACCAAGGGTGGAACCGGCACAGTATGGGGTACTGTTGACCTTAATGATTTTGATCCCATCACGTATCTGGACCTTTCTTTAGAAATGAACCGGCTTCAGTTCCTCAACAATAATATGGATCCTGATATACCTTTCTATGGAAACGTTTCAGGCACAGGATTGGTACGGCTTTCGGGGTCTAATACCGATGTCTATATGCGGACCTCCAACCCGGTACAGGTTACCAACAATTCGCATATATCTATTCCCCTGTTAGAGGAAACGGAGCTGCAGGAAAGCGGTAAATTTATTCAATTTGTAGACTCTTTCGACGAAGTCTTCAAGAAGTCGCAATCTGCTATCGAAAGCACATCTAATCAATCGCAACGTACTGAGGAGGCCCTCGAACAGGCGCTTGAAGAGATGACATTTACCGAGCGTTTTGATCTGGATTTACAGTTTGAGGCTCCTGAAAATGTAACGGTTGATCTTATCTTTGATCCCGTAATTGGAGATGTGTTGACAGCCCAGGGTACTGGACAGCTTCGCATTACTATGCAAGATCAAGACGTACAGATGTTTGGACAGTACAATATTAATGGTGGGACCTACCAGTTTGTAACCGGGGAAATTATCAGTCGCAGACTTCAGCTCGAGGAAGGGGGAACCATTGTTTGGGAAGGCCCCCCCGATAATGCACGGCTTAATATCAGCGCTATTTATAATGCCCGCCCCAATGTATCTACCTTGATAAGTGAGGGAGGGCTTAGTGATCAAAATCAAAATGGCGGCCAACAGGTTCCTATCGAACTTATCGTGGAAATAACAGGTACACTTAATAGTGTCGAAAATAATTACTATTTTAGGCTTCCTTCCACAATAGATCTCTCCTCAAACTCTACGTTGCAATATACGATTAATCAAATTAACAGGGATGAGCAGCAGAAGCTATTACAGGCAACCAGTATTCTGTTTACGGGGCAATTTATCCCCACACAAGGTATTGGCAGTGGAACGGCTGAACTTAGTCAAAATTTAGCGCGTGGTTCTACGTATTTAAATCCACTGCTATCAAATCAGGTGAGTTCGTTATTATCAAACCAAATAAATACATTACTAAATAGTGATGTAAGCCGATTGGATATTGATTTTAACTTGAATGCCTATAACGAGGTGGATTTAGGTATTGCTTTACGACTTTATAATGACCGACTGATTTTGCGAAGAGAAGGACAAATAACAGGATCCGGTGAGCAAAATAATCCCGGAGATCGTATTGGAGATTTAAATGCAACGTACCGAATCAGAAGAGGATTGTCACTGACAGCTTTCCACCGACAGGATCAAGCTCTTAATGGCGTGCAGGCAACCAGCCCACAGGCAGGAGATGTAACGCCTTATGTGGATGGATTAGGGCTTGAGTCGAGAGTACAGTTTAATACCTGGCAAGAATTAGTCAGTCGTATTAAAGCTGTATTTAGCGGAATTTTTGGGAGCGATAAAAACTCCGAAAACAATGAATAAGAATTTTTTGTTGAATAACTGAAGAATTAAAGAAGTACGAATTTTTTATAACGTTTTATTAGATATAATTGATGAAGAAAAGTAAGAAAGAAACATTTGAAGATATTATTCTCGATATCTTGCAGAATAATCCGGAGGCACAGCTGCCATTCGAAGTTCTGCAAAATATTTTGAGAGTGAACGGTAAGAAAGATAATCAGCGTCTTAAAGATGCTATTAACAGTTTGTATGATCGAAACCTGATCATCAAAAGAAAGGGAGGAGCCATACAGCTTTCTCCCAATGGAAGTGACAATAATCGGAGCGATAAAAATACGGTAGTCGGCAAAATAGATATCAGCCGACGCGGTACGGGTTATCTAATTGCTGATGGATATGATGAAGATATTCGTGTCCCCTCGAAACATTTGGGGACGGCTTTGCAGGATGACACCGTAGAAGTTCAGCTTCTTCGCAAGAAAGGACGAAAAAGTCGCCAGGAAGGAAAAGTTGTTAATATTGTTGAACGCGGACGAAATATTTTCGTCGGTATTCTAAAAAAGCAGGGCAAACAGAACTATGTTATCGAGCCTGATGAAAAATCGGCTCATATTGAGTTTTTTGTGCTCCCCAATAACATCGGTGATGCCCAGCCCGGCGAAAAAGTGGTATTTGAATTGGTAGATTGGGTGCATCCCAAATCACTACCGGAGGCCAAAATTGTTGAAGTTCTTGGTAAAGAAGGAACGAACGATGCTAACCTGCTATCCATTTTGGCTGAAAACCAGATAAAAGCTGGTTTCCCTGATGAAGTCCAAGAGTTTGCAGATGATATCGACCGGGAAATTACCCAGCAAGAAATTACCCGCCGGCGCGATATGCGGGACGAGGTGGTACTTACCATTGATCCCGACACGGCCAAGGATTTTGACGACGGACTGAGCATTAAAATGTTGGATAACGGTAACTATTATTTGGGCGTCCATATTGCGGATGTAACGCATTACTTGCCTCGTAACACGGTGCTTGATGAAGAGGCGATAAATCGTGCAACAAGCGTGTATTTGGTAGATCGCGTAATCCCGATGCTGCCGGAAGTGCTCAGTAATGATGTGTGTAGCCTTAATCCCAAGGAGGATAAGCTGGCATTTAGCTGTTTTATGGAGATTGCTCCCAACGGTAAGTTGGTAGACTATTCAATTGAAGAGACGGTGATCCATTCGAACCGGCGCTTTACGTATGAGGAGGCACAAGAAATTATTGATGGCAAGAATCATAAGTTTTCGCAGCAGATTCAGACTGCAGCGAAGTTAGCTCATGTACTTCTTGATAAGCGTTTTCGGGAGGGAAGTATCAATTTTGAGACGCCCGAGCCTAAATTTGTACTGGATGAAAATGGGAAGCCGATTGATGTAAAACTCAAAAAACGATTGTTTGCACATCGTCTCATTGAAGAATGCATGCTGATGGCGAATCGAACGGTGGCAAAATACATCGAAGATAAACGCAAGGAATCAAATAAGGAAAAATCGAAAGATCTGTTTCCGTTTTTATATCGTATCCACGATCAGCCCGATCTGGATAAGCTCAAAAATATCGAAGAAAATGTGAAGCCGATTGGAATTAACTTCCATATTGATAGTCCTACAGTAAGTTCGAAAGCTATAAATGTGCTTCTTGAACAAATCGAGGATACATCGCTCGAAATGACCATCAATGACCTGATGCTCCGTGCTATGTCGAAGGCGGAATACAGTCCGGATAATATTGGACACTTCGGCTTAGGGTTTAAAAATTATGCACACTTTACGAGTCCCATACGACGTTATCCTGATGTACTGGTACACCGATTGCTAAAAAGTTATCTTTCTGGGAAACCCAGTTATACATATAATGAACTTAAACAGTTGGGTTCACATTGTAGTGAACGAGAACGGGCGGCAATCGATGCCGAACGTGATTCTGTGAAATTGAAACAGGTCGAATATCTGAGCGAACACCTTGGTGAAGATTTTGAGGGTGTTATCAGTGGTGTAATGGATAGCGGTATTTTTGTGGATTTAAAAGATATCCATTGCGAAGGAATGGTTCGTGTAAGTGATCTTGATGATGATTATTATGAGTATGATGAGCAACGTCATTGTTTGGTTGGAAAAAATCATGGTAAAAAATATCAGCTGGGGAAAGAAATTCGTGTTAAAGTCGTTAATACAGATCTAAAGGCACGACAGATTGATCTTAAGCTGGTTGATGATGGCAGTTAATTAAATCTTAAGATATAGATATGCAATTTTCTCAATTTGTTCGGCGATTTACTGTATTTCTGTTCCTCGGCATCTTTATCGGAGGAATTATAAACGAGGCTCAAGCCCAGTATTTTTCCTTCGGTAAAAACAGGGTTCAGTACAATGACTTTAAGTGGAAGTACATACAGTCAGAGCATTTTGATATATACTATTACCAGACTAAAAATTATGATTTGGCTAACTTTACCGCCTATACCATGGAGGCGGCCCTTCAACAGCTGAGTGAAGATTTTGATCACGAAATTGCAGATCGTATTCAAGTTATTATTTATGATTCTCATAATGATTTCTCTCAAACAAATGTAGTGCCGTTACCGGTTGATGCCGAGGGTATTGGTGGAGTTACTGATGCCTATAAAAACCGGATTACGATGCCTTTCAATGGGAACTATGCAGAGTTCAGAAGTACCCTGCATCATGAGCTCGAACACGCCGTAATAAATGACATGTTTTATGGCGGTAATGTTCAGTCGCGACTGAGCGGGAATGCGTTGCAAATTCCACTTTGGTTTAACGAAGGTATGGCCGAGTATACCTCTCTTGGTTGGGATACGAATACCGATATGTGGATTCGTGATGCCACGATCAATAATTACTTACCGCCAATAAATCGGTTAGGGGGATATTTTGCTTATCGAGGAGGTCAGTCGGTATGGAACTATATTGCAGAAGAATATGGTCGTCCCAAGATTACCGAAATAATGCAGACCCTCCATAACCAACGCAACCTGGAAGTTACAATTCAAAGAACCCTTGGGTTAAGCCTTGAGGAATTGTCAAAACGTTGGCAAGATTTTTATCGCAAACGGTATTTACCGGAGGTAGCCAATCGCGAAGATATCACTTCGTTTGCGGATCATGTGACAGAACGTGGCAAATCAGGATCATATAATACCAGTCCCGCTGTATCTCCCCAAGGCGATAAAATAGCAATGATCACCAATAAGCGTGGCTATTTTGATGTTGTGGTTATTAGTGCAATCACCGGCGAAAAGATTAAGACGCTTATTAAGGGAGAAGATAACATCAACTTTGAAGAGTTGAATATTTTGAATCCCAACTTGACCTGGTCCCCTGATGGACGAAAAATTGCGCTTTCTACAAAATCAAAAGGGAATGATAACTTAGCCATTGTCGATTATGAAACAGGTAAAGTGCAGATGGTTCGTTTTCCCAAAGTGGATGCGATCGGTTCAGTAGCGTGGTCACCAGATGGAAATAAAATTACGTTTGACGGTAATATTGGTCCCAACAAAGATATTTATGTCTACAATCTGCAAACGCAGGAGTTTAGTAACGTAACGAATGATGTGTATTCTGATTACGAACCGGCTTGGGGGGCTGATTCTGAAACGATCTATTTTGTATCGCACCGAGGTGACAATGTCCGTCTGAATAATGTAAAAAATACGTCCCGGCTGTTGATGAGCGAGGATATATATAGCTCAGATATTTACGCGGTAAAGATTGGTAATGCCCGGGCTGATCGCCTTACGAAAACGCCTCAGTGGAATGAAAACCAGCCGGCGACAAGCAGAGATGGAAAACTCTTTTATATTTCTGATGAAAACGGTATCCCCAACGTTTATTTGATGAATTTAGAGGATCGAACTTCATCGCCCATAACGGATCTGCAAACTGGAGTTATGCAGATGTCAATTAGTGCTGATGCCAGTCGGTTAGCGGTGAATTCGATTAATGAAGGGGCATTGGATATTTTTATGATTCAATCGCCGTTAAGTCGCATTAAGGATCAGCCTTTGGAGCCCAACCAATGGGCGAAACGACGGGCACAGGAATCACAAGGTGAGCGTGTGCCGGCTACAAGATATGTCCAAAATATGCTTACGAAGGAGCCATTAAGCCAAACAAGCTTGACAGATGCTGTTGCTTCTCAAGTTGATCCGGAACCCAAAGAGGCGATCGTAGATACGAGTGCAACTGTGCAAGATACGATGGCAACGGTCCAAGATACTACCGAGCAAGAAGAGGGTGATAATTTTGATTTTCGTAATTATGTATTTGACTCTTCGGTAGAAGAAGACACGGCTTTTGTGGCTGAATACATGGATGAGGCAAAATTTAACCTTGAAGGAAATCGGACCGAGGATGGACGATATATTCCGCAAGAATATCGCCTGCGTTTCAGTACCGATATTATTTATGCAGGCGGAAATATATCCACCTCATATGGAACGTATGGTATTACCCAGATACAGTTCAGTGACCTTTTAGGGAACCATCAAATTGCATTTGGTACGAATTTGAACCTGGATTTGAGAAATAGTACCTATTTCTTGCAATATGCGTATTTAGAAAACAGGACAAACTGGCAGTTTACCTTTTTTCATAATGCTAACAACTTCCAGGATTTTTCCGGCCAGTTATATCGCTTTCGCTCGTTTGGGGGTGGGGTGAACATGCAATATCCTATTGATAAATTTCGCCGTATTGATGCCGGAATCTCGATGATTGGGGTAGCCCAGGACTACAGCGTTGCTTATGCTGATATTACTCAAAATGAATCAACCTCTTTTGCATATCCGCAGATTGTTTACACCAGTGATAAAACGCTCCCCGGTTATTTGGCTCCCGCCGGAGGGTCGCGTTATTCAATTAGTTTAACAGGGAGTCCGCCCATCACGAATGAGACTTTACAGTTTGCTTCTATACTGGGCGACTACCGGAAGTATTTTAATTTGGGATCCCGATATTCATTAGCATTTCGTGGTTCGGGAGCAGCTTCTTTTGGACGAGATGCGCAGACCTTCTTTATGGGGGGTATGCTTGGATGGATTAATGCGCGATATTCGGGACGAAGTATTCCTTCCGACCGTTTTGGCAGTACATTTTTCACCTTACCCGCGCTGCCGTTACGAGGGCATCCCTATAATTCGATCTATGGTGATCGGTTTTCTTTGATGAACGCGGAGTTCCGCTTTCCACTGTTTGCAGCTATACTACCCGGACCTATTCCCATTTTGCCACTGTATAACCTAACAGGAGTCGCTTTCTGGGATGCCGGTATGGCTTGGGGACAGGATGTAGTCTTTGAATATCGTAATCAAGCTGGAAATCGTGACGAAGAGGTACTCAATGAGAGTGACCTTGATTTTCGGGTGAGTAAAAGAACACAACGTCAAGTTGATACAGGGAATGGCACATTTAATGTCCCGGCTAATGATGGTGATATCTTAATGGGAGCGGGATTTGGTCTGCGAACAATTTTGTTTGGATTTCCGCTTCGTTACGATGTAGGTTGGCCATACTATCGTGGCGGATTTGACAGCGATCCTATCCACTATATAACCATTGGCTTAGATTTTTAGAATGCTCATTTGTTAGATGGGATAAAAGGTCTCCGGCATGTAGGTGTTGGAGACTTTTTGTTTAGATATGTCGTTACTTTATGATTCGATCTACTTTCAATAGTCGATCAAAATGTCGGTCAGGATCATTAAAATAGATGAAGGTGAAATATATTTGTCGGCTTGATAAAAATCCTTGATCGAGGTTCAGATCATCAATCCGGTTGTTATCAACAATAACATATTTATAAGCATAAGAGCCCTGCTTGATGAGTGCGTTACCTTTCCATAACTGCTCCGTATTGTCATAATCCATTTTGTTTTGCTCATTAAGTATCCAGTTGTTGAAGTCTCCAACTACGTAGATATCCGATGAGTGAGGAATACTATCAACAGTCTCCAGTTGAAATTTGACTTGGGCATATTGGTTGTTGTGCCCATCACTCGGTCCCTTTTGAAATAAATCTGATCTTTCGAAACGTGGATTAAAATCGAGATTTTGCACATCTCTCCGTAAAGTGATTTTGGGTGGTATGGTGTCGGGTTGATATTCTATAATTTGCCGCCCATCTGCTGTAAAATCTTGAAGGTTAAGATGCTTGAATTCATAGTTTCCGATAAAAGCATTTTCGTCTTCGATATATCCCCTGAGTTCACCGGGGGTAATCGTATCAAGGGATTTTACAATTTTTGTTTGTCCCCAAAATTGATTGTGCGCAAACGACATTCCCAAATCAAATTGCGGATATTCTACAAAGCCAGGATAACGGTAGGTGCTAAATAGTTGGTTAAGAGGACGTCCATCACGTCGTTGGGTAAATTGCTGTTTAATCTCTGTTTTAATTGCCCCCTCATCTTCAGTGACAAAAAAGGGCATTGAAAATAGAAGCGTATTATCATCAGTAGAACGGACTTCCAGTAGAAAATTTCCACTTACTGCTGGACGCAGTTCATTATTAGGGAAAGAAAATTGCACATGATGATACGAAGGGCGTTGCCCGAAACTTGCTTGCGAAGATGTTATAGTTGTCTCAGAAAAACTGTCGAGATAGGTGTTAGGGCCAATGCTGCTTTGCTGCCAGTCCTGATCATAATGAACAACCGTGACTCGAAACTGACGATTTTGGCTTCCCAGATAATCAAAAGAAAGTTCCAGCTGTTGTTTTGAGTTCAACCGAATGATGGGGGCTTGTCCGGGTTGCCCTTTGGGATGTAGTTGAATGCTTTGGATGTCATTTGGAGATGCCTTCTGCTGGGGGAGGGAAAATGCTCCCTCAAGAGGTTTAGTTTGGGATGTTTTTTTATGATTCTGAGATGTATTGGAAGGGGCACAACCTCCCAAAATAATCCCCAAAATGATGAGTATAGATATCTTATTGCAGATATGATCCTTTAAAAACAAAGTGGGCCGGACCTTCGAGTTTAATATTACGGTATGTCTTATTGTTAACATCAAAAGCAAAGTGAACATTTAGGGTGCCTCCTTTTGTATCTACAGAGTATTTCCCTGCTGTCGAAGTATTGTTTTGCAGATGATGCCAGACAAGGGCCGAGGCAATGGCACCGGTGCCACAGGCCAGTGTTAAATCTTCAACACCACGCTCATACGTTTGAAGGTGAAGAGCAGTATCGTGGGCTCCATAGATAAAATTTACATTAGTCCCTTTTGGAGCAAAGTGTTTATGGTACCGCAAATGACGTCCCTGCTGAACAAGAGTTTTCTCCTCTTCTAACTCCTGCTTTTCTACGGGAAGAACCAAATGCTGAGTGCCGGTATGAATAGCGTATAATTGCTCGTCATCAAGCGTTAGCTCCTCAACCGACGCTTCCATAGGGAAGGCAACAGAAACGGTATCCTCAGCTAAAATATGAGCCTCATAAATGTTGTCATGTACATTAAAGGTATGCTTGTCAGCAAAGCCCAAGGACTGTGCAAATAATGCCATGCACCTTGCACCGTTGCCGCACATTCCGGCATCGCTGCCGTCGGGATTTCGGTAGAACATGGTATAGTCAACCTCTTTTCGCTCTGAGGGAAACAACGCCAGAATACCGTCTGATCCCACACCAAACCTTCGATCACAAATGTCGGGAGCCAGGGCAATAAGCTGATCTTTAGTATAGGTTTTTGAACGGTTATCGATAACCACAAAGTCGTTGCCAGCGGCCTGCATTTTTGTGAAGAATATGTCGTGTCCGGAATTATTCATCATTCAGAAAAAGCGGGTAAGTGTTTCCATGAATTATTTTTGCTGATAACGGGATCGCTGTCTCTCATCAAGTGAGAGAATCGGAGGGCCAAGACGGTAAAGATAAGCTTGGGCTGTACGTTTTGATACACCATAGGTTTACATTCGTTAACCTGTTCAATCATATCTTCAAGCCGGGCGTCCGCAAGCGTTTCGCAAAACTTCTTGATGACATCAATTTGATCGGCATTGGTAATGAGCTCTTTCTTTTGTGTTGACCGGTAAACAAGCAAGTCGCGGAGAAAGACCTCCATGACATTTAAAATCGCAATTTGTCCTTCAAGATTCTGCTCACTCTGCCAATCTTGTGCTGTTTCAGTAATATTAACCGCATCTTGCATATAAGCGTATCTCAGATATTCAATAATAGCTTCTCGCGTGCTTTTTAAGGTATCCACATCAAAAAAGCGCGTCATAGCATAATTGCCGCCCGAAACCCGCGCTAAATAGGAGGCTTCGTTTTCGGGCACATCGTCATGTTCGATTAATGCTCGTTTGATTTCGTCTGTTTTGAGTGGCGACAACTGAATGTGTTGGCATCGTGAAATAATTGTTGGTAACAGCGCCTCGGTATGATCAGTTGTAAGTAAAAAGATGAGATCTTCTGCGGGTTCTTCTAACAGTTTTAGAAAAGAGTTGGCAGCTTCTTTTTTCATGTTTTCAATGCCGGTCATTATAACAACCGTTTTTTGCCCTTCGTTAGGCTTATAGTAAGCCGTTGGACGAATTTCTTCCCGGAAGTAATCGATGGGATAAAAAGCGCGTTTATTTTTGGTGCTTTCTTCATTGGTCAGTGAGGGACGCAGGCTAAAATCAACAATTTCGTAGGGATCTTCACGCAGGAGTTCTAACCGTTCGCGCAGTTCTTCCACCGAAACATTGGTAGGTACCGGTAAAAATACGTGGATATCGGGATGGGTAAACCAGGTGGATTTTTTTGAAAATGCTTGACTACCGAGATTCGTAAGATGATCAACACCATTAATAAGCTCGGCAAAAGCAAGGGCAAAGGCCGTTTTACCAATGCCAGAAGGTCCCGAAAAGAGATAAGCATGACTTATGCGTCCCGAGTGGGTGATACGTTCGATTTGCTCACGCGCAAAAGATTGGCCTACGAGCCGTCGATCACCAAAGCTAAACGAAAGATCTTTATAGTCGATCATAATACATTATTCTTCAAAGATATAATCAAAAAGTAAAATTCCTGCAGTGATGGTTACACCTGCATACCCCACCAGTGCCCAAAAGTCGTTGAGGTAATTATCGGTAAAGCCATCAATTAAGGCTGCTTTTGTGGTTCGCACAAGAATCAGAATCAACGGAAAAAGCAATGGGATACTTAGTACCGAAAAGATAGCACCCTTACGGTCGGCCTGCGAAACAATAGCCCCCAGCATGGTAGATACCGCCGACAAGCCAGCTGTTCCAAAAAGCAAAACGAGCACAAAAGCTGTAGCATCTGCCAAAGGCATCCCCAGTAAAAAGATGTATAGAAAAAAGGTGACGATGTTTACCGATAAGGTAAAGAGAAAATTGTAGCACAGCTTGCCGAGGAAAACCTCCGAAGCGTTACAATGAAGTCGCAAAAGGTCAAAGGTTTTACGGTCGGTTTCCATTACAAAAGAACGCGAGAGACTTGAGAGTGCGGCAAAAAGTATCACAATCCAAACCAGTGCGCTTTTGGGGGTGGGAGCCAGCTGCTCGGCATTAAGGGCAAACAGGATGAGCAGCAGCGCGGCACTCACGAATGCCAAAACGGTATTTATGGCATATCTCGACCGGAGTTCGGTTTGTAAATCCTTGGCTAAAATTGTCGTTATTCCTTGTAAAAAATCCATCAGCAAAGTTTACAAAATTTGTTCCCAAGA
This sequence comes from Fodinibius sp. Rm-B-1B1-1, assembly GCF_038594945.1. Taxonomy (NCBI): domain Bacteria; kingdom Pseudomonadati; phylum Balneolota; class Balneolia; order Balneolales; family Balneolaceae; genus Fodinibius; species Fodinibius alkaliphilus. Next base: position 1,379,614 of record NZ_JBCFYD010000002.1, on the reverse strand, counting down.
ATTAAACTGAAATTCCAAATACGAGTCGAAAAATTGATGCTGTAATTAAGTTGTAACAGATGAAAAACGATGAGTATATTTGAACTGCATATGAAATAACTAATTTAGATTTTTTCGCATGAATATTTTCAGCTTGTTGAACGAGAAAACGGTGTTGCCCAACTTAGAAGCCAAAGATAAAGCTGAGATATTGAACAGGATGATTTCTTCATTAGAACATTTAGTATCGGATGGAGAACTTGATGAAATTAGAGAGGCTGTTTTTGAGCGAGAACGAATAATGTCTACGGGCGTTGGAAAAGGATTGGCGATTCCACACGGTAAAGCATCAGGTATAAATCAAACATATGCGGCTTTTGCTATTCTGAAAGAACCCGTTGAATATGAAGCCATTGACAGTGAGCCAGTGAATATGGTTTTTCTCTTGGTGGGACCGCAGGCCAGTAATAGTTTACACATCAAAATGCTTAGCCGGATTTCTCGACTCATGAATAATACCGAATTTCGGGAGCGCCTGCGAGAGTGTTCTACGGCTGAAGAAATTATTGAACAGTTTAAAAAAGAAGAACACGTTACGCTAAACGGCTAATATGTTAAGTAATTAAATAAGGGTTATGCCTCAAAGGTTATCTACGTGGTTGAGCATAGGTGTATTTGTTGCGCTATTGCTATTAGGCGGCTCGGTCCGAGGGCAGCAAATAATTTATTCCCCTGAGGTTGTTAATACGATTGAAAACAGTCGCGCCAGCGATGCCTTTTGGTCGGTGATTGTTCGGGATACAACCGGGAAAGTTTTGGAGGGATATAATTTTGAAAAAATGGTTCGGCCCGCCTCGAACTTAAAGCTGTTAACTTCTGCTACCATTTTAGATGAGTTGGGCCCTAACTATCGTTTTCGTACCAAAATGTATGGGCTGGGGCAACAAAAAGGAGATACCTGGCATGGAGATATTGTGATTCGTGGGGTGGGAGATCCTTCGATTAGTGGACGTTTTTACAGGGAAGATCGTTTTCATGTTTTTGATAAGTTTTTTTCTGCGCTCTATGAGCGCGGTATCCGGAAAATTGAGGGTAACCTCATAGGTAATGATTCTTACTTTGATGAGCATCCTTATCCGAAAGGGTGGAGCTGGGAAGATCTCTCATTTTATTATGGCGTGGAAATAAATGCGCTATCATTTAATAATAATGCCGTTGATTTAACGGTCTATGCCAATGGAGAGGTCGGGGAAAAGCCGGAAATTGAGTGGTTCCCTTTTGATACTGAGTATGTGAACTTTGAAAACGACCAGGTGATAACCCCAGCGGATACGGAATATGATGAGTTTTATCGCCGTATTCCCGGCACCAATACTATCATGTTGGGTAGTAAGCTTCCAAAGGGATATGTGGAAAAAGAGTCGCTCTCTATTAAAGAGGCTTCGCTATTTTTTCTGGATACGTTTAAGAAGTATCTGGAAGACGGTTCTATTGAGCTTGACGGACGAATTATTGTTGATGAAAAATCACGAAACTGGGAGACTGAAAAGTACAAGGTATTACATGAGCATGTATCGGTATCGTTAGATTCGTTATTGGGTCAACTCAATAAAGAAAGTGATAACTTTTACGCTGAAATGTTGTTAAAAACAGCAGCTGCTGAGCATTTTAACACCGCTGGTAGCACTGAACTTGGGTTAACCCTGGTGAAAGATTTTGCTGATTCTATGCAGATGGATACCACGAAAGTTGAGATAGCCGATGCTTCGGGGATGTCATCTTCAACATTGCTGAAAATGGAAAATATTAGTCAATTATTGGTTGGGATGAGATCACATCCCCACTTTGATACGTATAAAAAAAGTTTGCCGGTTGCCGGAAAGGATGGGTCGCTGGAACATCGATTTCGGAATTCTCCTCTCCGAGAAAATGTCATCGGTAAAACAGGATATGTTTCCGGGGTGCGTAGCTTGAGTGGTTATATGAAAGGTATATCTGGCCAGCCGCTTGTTTTTTCGGTGGTTACAAATAACTACACGCAGAAAACTTCTTATATTGATTCTATTCACGAGCAAATTTTGGAAAATATTTACGTTAAGTATTAACCGCTGATGTCCGAAAAAAAACCTACAATTTTAATTACGGATGATGAACAGAGTATCCGTAATTCACTGCGCGATATTCTTGAGTTTGAGGATTATAACGTTCTTGAAGCTGAGAACGGGGAAAAGGTTTTTAGCATATTGAAGGATCATCGTATCGATTTGATGTTATTGGATATCAAGATGCGGGGTATGGACGGCATGGAAATATTGTCAAAGCTGAAAAGCGAGCAGTATCATTTTCCCGTGATTATGATTTCTGGGCATGGTAACATCGAAATTGCAGTGGAGGCTACGAAAAAAGGAGCGTTCGATTTTATTGAAAAGCCGCCGGATCTAAATAGACTGTTGGTGAGCGTTCGTAATGCGTTGGATCAGCATCGGTTAACGGAAGAAAACAAAAGCATTAAATCACGGCTACCTGATGTACCTGATATTATTGGAGAAAGTGATGCTATTAAAAAGATTAAGAAAACCATCGATAAGGTGGCGCAAACCAGTTCGCGGGTGATGATCACCGGTGAAAACGGAACAGGAAAAGAGCTGGTGGCACGCTGGGTTCACGAGAAAAGTGATCGCAGCAGTGGTACTTTTGTAGATGTAAACTGTGCAGCTATTCCTGCCGACCTGCTGGAAAGCGAGCTTTTTGGCCATGAAAAAGGATCGTTTACGGGGGCTACAAGTCAACGAATTGGGAAGTTTGAGCAAGCTGATGGAGGCACCCTCTTTTTGGATGAGGTGGGAGATATGAGTCCCGATGCCCAGGCAAAAGTGCTCCGTGCCCTTCAGGAAAATGCCATCGTTCGCGTAGGAGGTACCCAAAAGATTTCTGTAGATGTCCGTGTTGTATCAGCAACCAACAAAGATTTGCTGGAAGAAATTGAAACGGGTGGTTTTCGTGAGGATCTGTATCATCGGTTAAATGTGATTCCTATTCATGTACCCCCATTGCGAAAGCGGCGCGATGATATCCCGTTACTTGCCAAGGATTGGCTTGAACGATTGGCTCAAAAAGACATTATGTTTTCGGGAATCAGTTTTACTGATGAGGCCTTGGAAGAGCTTAAAAAACAAAACTGGTCGGGGAATGTTCGTGAGCTTCAAAATGGAATTGAGCGTTTGGGATTATTGGCTGAAGATTCCACTATCACCCAAGATGATGTGCAATCGCTGACACTTTCAGGTAAGAAGAAAGGAGATGCCATCGAAGAATTAGTTGATGACATGGATACGTTTCAGGGATTCAAAGAGTCGGCCGAACGAGTGTTTTTAATCCGTAAGCTGGAAGAAAATGACTGGAATATCTCACAAACGGCCCAAGCCATCGATATTCAGCGGAGTCATATGTATAACAAAATGAAAAAGTACAATATTGAACGTTGAAAATACGCAATACGAAATACGCATCAACTAAAGGTGCGTATCTCGTATTTCGTATGATTTAGACTGCTAATATTAGATATAAAAAGTACTTAGAATGTCAGCAAAGATTATAGACGGAAAAAAAGTTGCTCAGCTAACACGTGATGAGGTTCGCCAGGATGTAGAAGACTGGACAGAAGCGGGCCATCGTCCACCATTTCTACAGGTTGTTTTGGTGGGTAATAACCCTGCTTCAGATGTGTATGTGGGAGCGAAAACGCGAGCCTGTAAAGAGGTGGGGATCGAAACGGATACTATGCGGTTGCCGGATACGATTTCAGGCAAAGAGCTGAAAACTACTATAAATAAATTAAATGAAGATGATTCGGTAGATGGTATTTTGGTTCAGCTGCCACTTCCCAATCACCTGTCAGCGCACGATGTTATTGAATCTATTGATTTTCGTAAAGATGTAGATGGATTTCACCCGATGAATGTTGGCCGGTTAACGGTGGGACAACCCAGTTTTCGCTCGTGTACACCGGCAGGAATTCTCGAGTTATTAAAGCACTATAGCATCCCCACAAAAGGAAAACATGCCGTAGTAGTTGGAGCCAGCAATATTGTGGGGCGACCTATTTCTATTCTGTTGAACAAAGAGAGTGGTGAACAGGGTAAAACCACGACGACTGTTTGCCATAAGTATACAAAGGATCTTACCAAGCATACGATCGGGGCGGATATTTTAGTGGTTGCAGCTGGCCAGCCAGAGTTTATAAAAGGAGAGATGGTTAAAGAAGGAGTTGTGGTAATTGACGTGGGTATCAATCGGGTGGCTGATGAAACCAAAGATAAAGGTTACAGCTTGGTGGGAGATTGTGACTTTGAAAGTGTGAAAGAAAAAGCCAGCTGGATTACGCCCGTGCCTGGTGGTGTAGGGCCAATGACGGTTGCTATGTTGATGAAAAATACCCTGCTTGCTGCCAAGAAGTCGATTTATCCGGAATAAAAAAAGATCCATCCGAAGTTATTGTTGCCGGATGGATCCTTCTTGGGATATCAAACCAATTTGTTTAAAAGGGTATTGCTTTTAAAGACACTTCTTGGGGTTATCGGGATCTATGACACAGGCATCAGAGGTCAGGCTTCGACTAAACTGCAAGTCTCTGTCTAATTCCTCGAGAAATGTTTTGATCTCCTCAGGAGATGAGCAATGCTTGTGGCCATCACTCAGTATCGGCAAGTCATCAGTAGAGATATTTTCGGGTAGGGAATCGGAATTATATTCATCTATATCAACAACTTTGTGGGCTACGACCATCTCCTGTAGTTTGTTTTCTACCCAGTTTGTAAAAGTATCCGACTTTTGGTGATAAAGCGTAAACATAACTCGATGTTTTAGTGACGTCGAATTTTATAACGCCTCAAAGCTGATGGCCGTTCCGCCACCCGGAGCCATCCAGAGTTCAAGCGTAGTACCAGCTGTCACTTCCTGGGTCTTTATTTGATAATCGGTGGGATTATCCTGCCAGTGAGCATTTTCTCCATCATGATAGATGATAGCCTCGTATGTTTTGCCATCATCAAGGAAATCCAGGGAAACTTTCTTTGTACGTTCCTCTTCATCGGTAATAGCTCCTAAAAACCAGTTATCTGTTCTTTTTTCTTTCCGCGTAGTCACTACATAATCACCAATTTGAGCGTCCAGAATGTGTGAGGTATCCCAGTCTACAGGTACCTCATGAATAAACTGAAACATGGGATGAAATTCTCCATCATCAGTCAGGTAGTTTTCGGGAAGATCGGCCGCCATCTGCATGGGGCTGTAGAGCACAACATACAGTGCCAACTGGTTAGCTAAGGTCGACTTTACTTGTTCGTCATCTGAATATTCATCAAATGTGATATCAAAAATGCCGGGTGTGTAATCAATAGGCCCTCCCAGAACACGAGTAAATGGTAGAATAGTGGTATGCCCGGGAGGCATGCCTTCGCTCCAGGCATTATATTCCATACCACGAACGCCTTCACGGGTCATCATATTGGGATAGGTCCGTCGTAGCCCGGTTGCCTTGATAGGTTCGTGAGCATTGACGCCAATTTGGTACTTCGCTGCTTTTTCCACCACGTTACGATAATGGCGAACCATCCATTGTCCGTGGTGATATTCTCCCTTGGGGATTACGCCGCCGGCATAGCCTGTTTTCACGTGATGGATGCCCAGATCTTGATATAGTTGAAAAGCAGTATCAAGCCGGGTTTCGTAGTGGGCAGCTTGTCCCGATGTTTCGTGATGACCAACCAAGGCTACATTATTTTCTTGGGCGTAATCGGCTACTTCCTGCAGATCGAAATCAGGGTAGGGGGTAGTGAAATCGAAAAAGCCCAGCGAATCAGTTCCCCAGTATTCCCAGCCGGTATTCCAGCCCTCGATGAGCAGTCCACGGATTTCAGCCCGGTTATTGAAATCTATATAACGTTTAGCATTTTCGGTGGTAGCTCCATGGGCTGATCTTCCCGGATTGTCAAAAGATCCTTCTGCAGCTTCTTCCATACCCCAGGCTGATTTTTCGATATGCATTTCCCACCAAATTCCAGTGTACTTCATGGGTTCTATCCAGGAAGTATTTTTAAGTTTATTGGGGTTGTTTAGATTTTGAAGGATGAATGACTCAGCCAGATCACCAGCGCTTTTGCTAACTTGAATAGTACGCCAGGGCGTATTAAAAGGGGCTTTAGTTTTGACTTTCGTGCCATCAGCCCAGGGTACGAGTTCACTTTTTAACTTTAAATCTCCAGTTACACCAAGGGTCATACCCGCATAGTCGGTGAGATTTGCTTCGTGGAAACTAAGGTAAACCCCATCAGCCGTTTTCATGGTGAGGGGAGTATTAGCTGCGTTAAAGTTATCAATCTGGCGATCCACACGTTCATTTTCACTGGCGAATTCAGAGGCATCAATCGCGCTTACTTTTGACTGCTTGTAATTGTATTCGTAGCTATCGTAGTCGGCGGGAATCCACCAGCTGGTGTGGTCGCCGGTAAGGGCAAACTCAGTTTTTTCATCCATAATGAACAAGCTATCGCCCATAGATTCTTGTTCGGGAACTTCATAGCGGAACCCGATCCCATCATCAAAAACTCGAAATCGTACATTGATAGTACGGTTGGTATTGCCTGTTTCTTCAAGTGAGATCAGCAACTCATTATACTGATTCCGGACTTCCTCTTGCTCGCCCCACACCGGCTGCCACGTTTCATCAAACGACCGGCTTTCAATATTTGTGATCCGTAGGCTGTCATTTAACGGGAGTGCATCTCTGAATTCAAATCCCAGGCCAGAAGTGTCAATAATTTGGGCCCCCTCGTATTGTGCGGCGTATTGTGGGGTTCCCGAATCTGATAGCGAGAATGTCACCAAAAGATTTCCATTAGGGGAAGAGACGGTTGACAGGTCTTCCATATTACAGGCCATGAATAAAAATAAGCTAATAATTGTGAATGAAAGCGCTTTCAAATATTGCATAAGTAAGTTATTGGTGTACTAAATTATTGGCGGCTCTTAAAATTCATGGTTTTAGATTAAAAAACAACTGACTTATGAAAGGTCATGCAGTGCTTCCTCGAGGTATTGAAATCTTCTCAAAAGTGGGGTGACATAACGGTGTCACTGTTAGTTATTAGGTTTGAACTGAACATCAACTAAACAAAAGAATTCACCATGAATACTGCGATAAAAACAACGAATAAACGTCTGGATACCAATTTAGAGCCTGTTCTTCGAAAAGTCCTCAAAGAGGCTGAAAAAGAGCACCGTGAACTCCAGGATATGTTTAAGCTGATGGGATGGGGGGATATTCCTGATGCGCTGAAGATGGAAATCAAAGATGATGTGTCAGCAATGGTTGATGAATTAAAAGGGCAATATTCCAGCTGCGATCCTCATGTAGAACGTCGTCGTCAGCGCGTGGTTCATTGGGTCGAAAGTTATCGTGATGGCATTTGCTCGCTAGATACCGCTATTGAAGCACTGCATATAAAGTCGTTGTGAAATTTTAGGAGAGGCGCTTGGCTGCAAGCGGATGTGAGTGACCTTACTTAGCATTTTTTTAAGAAATTCTGTTAAGCAGGTCGCTCACATTTTTTTTATCTTTGCCCAAACCGGAACCACAATACTTGCAGACCTTTTCTACAATGGAAAATTCCTCTCCTTTTGACCGCATTTCACGACAAGGGTTAACCTATGATGATTTACTTTTGGTACCTGCCCACTCAGAGGTTGTACCCCGTAATGTGGATACCAGTGTGCAACTTACCCCAGAATTAACACTTAATGTGCCCATAATTAGTGCGGCTATGGATACTGTTTCGGAGTATCGATTGGCTATTGCTTTGGCACGCGAAGGTGGTATTGCGATGCTACACAAAAATATGTCGATTGCCGATCAGGCTGATCAGGTTCGCATGGTGAAGCGTAGTGAGAGTGGTATGATTGTAGATCCGGTGACGCTGGGGAAAGACGAAACCGTGCGTAAAGCACGTGGTTTGATGAAAAAGCACAAGATTGGCGGCATTCCCATTGTAAAAGACGATAACACGCTGATTGGTATTGTGACCAATCGTGATCTGCGTTTTGAGCACTATGTGGATAAGAAACTCAGTACAATTATGACGACTGAGAATCTTATTACGGCGCGAGAGGGAACGACGCTGGATGAGGCCGAAAAGCTGTTGCAACAGCACAAGGTCGAGAAACTGCCCATTGTTGATGATGATATGAAGCTGGTGGGACTGATTACCTTCAAGGATATCGAGAAGAAGATGAATTTCCCCAACGCTTGCAAAGATGATATGGGGCGTTTGCGTGTGGGTGCGGCTGTAGGGGTGACAGCGGATACCCTTGACCGCGTAGAAGCATTGGTAAATTCCGGAGTTGATGTTATTACCATTGATACGGCTCACGGCCATTCGCAAGGAGTGTTAGAAATGGTGAAAGAGGTGAAGAGCACTTATCCCGACTTGAATCTTATCGCGGGTAATATCGCTACGAAATCAGCGGCTGAGGCTCTTGTTGATGCGGGGGCCGATATTCTCAAGGTTGGAGTTGGTCCGGGTTCTATCTGTACCACGCGCGTAGTTACGGGGGTTGGAGTTCCGCAGATGAGTGCGGTGATGGAAGTCGCCGAATATGCGCACGAAGCTGGAGTAAGTGTTATTGCTGATGGTGGAATTAAACAGACTGGCGATATTCCTAAAGCCCTGGCCGGTGGGGCACATGCGGTGATGATGGGATCAATGTTTGCTGGTGTGGATGAGGCACCCGGTGAAACGGTAATTTATGAATCCCGGAAATATAAGTCATACCGCGGAATGGGAAGCTTGGGAGCGATGGAGCAAGGCTCTAAGGATCGTTATTTCCAGGATGTAGAGGATAATATCAATAAGCTTGTTCCTGAAGGTATTGAAGGACGCGTGCCGTATAAGGGATATTTAAGCGAAGTAGTGCATCAGATGGCTGGCGGATTGCGTGCTGCGATGGGTTATTGCGGAGCGCCGGATATCTCATCACTACAGAAGGCTGAATTTGTCCAAATTTCGGCGGCGGCTTATAAAGAAAGTCATCCGCATACTGTACAAATAACCAAAGAAGCTCCAAATTATTCAGTGAGCTAAGAAGTTTTTACGAAAGTACTGAGTTATCACTTACGGGCATTAACTAAAATGCTGACCCCTACAACTAAGAATATCAGGTGAGGGAGGGTGGCGGCTAACATGGGAGAGATAGTCCCTTGGCCGCCAAAAGGTTCAATAACTTTCATCATCACCAGGTAGAGGAAGCTGACAGCCAGTCCGGCTGCGATATAAAAGCCTTTGCCACCTTTTCGTCGTACTGAGGCAAGTGCAAAGCCTACAATAGAGACGATGATTATAGAGAAGGGATAGGCATAGCGTCCGTAAAGCTGCACCTTTGGGAGCTCAACGCCGCCAGCACCGCTGCGTTCAATGGCTGCAATATAGTTTTGCGCTTCGGGATAGGTAAGTTGATAGATATCAGAAGTTTTTCGGGTTAGATCACGGGGATAAATATTTAGTGTTGTGTCCATCGAGTCGATATGAACTTCTTTGTATCCCATCTCATTAAACGTTTGCTTCGTAACGTTTTCAAACTTCCAATGCTCTTGTTCTTTTTGCCAAATCATGCGTTGTATGAAAAGCTTTTCAGAGATGCTGTCACCCTCAAATTTTACTACGTCTACACGGTATCCTGTTTGTTTACTGGTATTGAAATAATTGATTTTAAAGATGGAATTTTCTGATTCCTGACGAAAAATACGATTCGTATCTACTTTGTCTGATTTTCCACTAAGATATTCCTGTTCGAAAGCAATACGGGTTTCATTGGTATTAGGAATTACAAATGCATCCAAATAACTCATCGTAGCGGTCATCAAAAAAGCAAAGGCCAGGTAGGGTGCCATAAGGCGATAAAGGCTGATACCAGCTGCTTTTAGGGCCGTAATTTCGAGCCGTTCAGCCATTTGTCCTGTTAAATAGAGGCAGGCAATAAATACAGCGACAGGAATAATCAACCGTATAATTTCGGGGATATAATTGAGATAGTAGACACCAAATACTTGAACAAAGGTGGCACCTTTGTCGGTAAAATCTTCGCTGTTTTCAGAGAAGTCGATGACGATAAAAATGAAGATCAGTACCGCCATCACAAAGAGGGTGATGGTTAGCATTCTAAAAAATATGTAGCGATCAATCTTTTTAGTCACTGCTGTTCCAAAGCTTTGAAAGTTGAAAAGGGGTGCTAATGCTGATGACCAATATGAGGCCTACCAAGCCAAGCACAATATCAGATATCCACATACCGGTAAAGGGAGAAATAAACAGACGATCGGCCATTTTTTCGCCTTGGATTATGGAAATCCAGTAGAATGTTAAAAAGACGGTACCGATGAGGGCTGCATATCCAAGATTCCCCTTTTTAGTATACATGCCTATAGGGGCACCCAGCAGCACGAAAACAATACATGCTATGGGTATAGAAAACTTTTTATGGATTTCAACGAGGTACTGCGCAATTTTTTCAAGTCGCCACTGAGTGTCTTGCGTAATATCTTCGACGAATGATTTATAATTGCGCAGCTTCATTAAAGCTATATCGTGTAATCGTTGCTGCTCATTTTTTGATTGAAGATGTTGCAGTGCTAAATAGGTACTGTAATAGGGGATGTCTGTGGTATCAACACGATTTCGGTTGAGATGCGGTTCCCTTTTTTTACCAGTATTTTGATTGCTAAGTGTGGGATAAATATAGCGGTTATTCTCAATAATCTGCTCTCTTTGGTTTTCAATCTGATTACGCAAAGAGTCAACAACACTGCTCATCGCTTGGATATTCATGGTCCGGTCGTTGCGGGAGCGGTCGGCCGGATTAGAGCGAGAAAATGCCAGATCAGATAAATCAAAACTAATGCGATAGCGGTCAAATTTCGTTTCTTCGAAGACATCAATAAGTTTTCCCTTTTGACGTCGGTCAAGTTTTCGGAGTACTGATCCGTTATTGAGAAAAAGGGTAAGAGTTTGGCCATCCTGTTCACTTTCGAGCCGTCCGTTTTGGGCTTTTATATAGGCTTCTTTTCGGTCACGGGTAGGATGTTGATAAATAGTGACGTTATGCAGGGAATCAGACTCATTGGTAATTTTTTTGACTAAGAATGTATAATTGTCGATCCCCTCATAAAATTCATTTTCCTTGAGATCAAAGCCTGGTTTTTTAAGTCGGATATCAATGAAAAGTGATCGCGCACGTTGATTAGCATCTGGCAAGATGTCATTTGAAAACCACATCAGAAAAATGGAAAGCAAAACGGCCGATACCAGTACTGGGCTAATAATTTGGATAGGATTTACACCCGCTGCCCGCAAAGCGGTTAGTTCGTTTAGCTCTGTTATTTTCCCAAAAGCCATCAAAGAGGCCACTAACACAGCCATGGGGACTGCAAGCACTACCATTGAGGCTAAGTTGGTCACAATAAGTTCTAAAATCACCCCCAGGGGCAGTCCTTTACCGATCAGCATATCGATATAGAGAATGAGAAACTGCATCAGCAGCAAAAACATGAGGGTGCAAAAACAAAATACGAAGGGCCCTACATGCCGCTTAAGAATATCTAATTGTAATTTATTGGGAAGTAATCGCATATTGTTTATTTGTTGATCAGCCTAAAATTAGGCCTATATGGGTTCTTTACAAAATGGATATTTATTATGAGGACAAACCCAGAGTTTATACTTTTATGAAAAGTGGGAATCTATTATAATGCTGCGGAGCGTAAGGGAAATAATCATTTCAAAAAAAGGAGCTGTATATAGCATATTGCTACTATAGTTAGTTGATAGATGTAATACATTAATTTATTCTGCAACGGTTTCGTGCAGCTCAAACTATCCAATTTTTGTACGTTTTTTTTATTTATTTGTCTGCCCATTATTTTGGCAGTCCCTGAGTATGGTATGGCCCAAATTCAAGCCGATTCGGTTGGCAGAACGGAGTCCCGACCGGATACATTAGCCAAAGTATATCCGTTGCCTGCTGTCTCGTACCCATTTCTCAATATGCCGCCCAAGCTTTTTTATATCCCACTTCAGCAAGAGCAGACCTATGTGCAGCGCGATTCGTTGGGCACCTATAGCAGTCAGCGGTTTTTGTATGAGATGCCAGTGGCTTCAAGTTATGTAATGGATTTTGAGGAATATGCTGAAGAGTCGAAGCGCCGTCATTTGAAAAACAATTGGCAGCTTTTGATCCAAGAACAAGAGTCTCGAAGTCAGCAGCGTGAGGGGTTGCTTGACTTTAACTTGGATATCCCGGGGGGAGAAGAATCAGCCTTTACAACGATTTTTGGGAAACCGGAAGTGAATCTCCGGATCAACGGAACAGCTAACATGAACGTAGGGGCATCGATACAGACAACCGAAAATCCTGAAATTCCCGAGGATCAGCGCCGACAGATTGATCCTACTTTTGAGCAAAATCTGAAGCTGAATATTCAGGGGACTATTGGGGATAAACTGTCGATACAAACCGACTGGGATACTGAGCGCGATTTTGATTTTATGAACCGCCTTAGCATTGTGTATGATGGTTATGACGATGAGATTTTGCAGCGCCTGGAATTGGGGAATGTCTCAATGCAGACGGGCAATTCGCTGGTGCGTGGGGGGAGTGCGCTTTTTGGAATTAAATCGGTTGCACAGATTGGGTCATTGAAGTTGACGTCGGTCTTATCTCAACAAGAGGGTGACAACCAAACAGAAACAATTACGGGTGGAGCACAGGAGCGGGAAATTTCCATTCGTCCGGGAGATTATGAATCCGATCGGCACTTTTTTCTGGACTTCTTTACGCGACAGGAATTCGAGGATAATGTTTCTAATCCTCAGCAGCAGGGGCAGGCCTTACAGCTTACTGAGATAAATGTGTGGGTGCTACGTGAAGCTTCGCAATCGCAGGAAGGGGAACGACAGGCTATAGCCTTGGGCGAACTTGGGGTCGTGCAAAATCCGGACAGCACCTATTTGCCACCTGACGAAGAGCAGGACCGTTTTGATGAGGCTACTCTCGACCAGTATCGCGATCCGGCCGAGGGGGTTTCAGCCGGTAGTTTTGGCGTTAGTTCGTCTTCTTTTGTTGAGGGATATTTTGTTCCATTGCAAGAGGGGGCAGATTACCAATTGAACAGGAATCTCGGGTATTTGTCTATAAAACGGAATTTGGGATCGCGGCAGGCGTTAGCGGTATCATTCAAATATCGCAATCCCCAGACGGGGGGAACGATAAGCGTAGGAGATGTGAGTCAGGGTGGTAACGAACGCATTTATTTAAAACTATTGCGTCCTCAAACGGTGACAACAAGCAATATTTTGTGGGAACTGATGATGAAAAATGTATACTCGCTGGGGGCCAATAATTTGACGCAAGATGGATTGGATTTGGATATAAAGTATACCGAGCAGAATGTACCGAGTAGCTCATTACCCCAACGCGACGCTATTTTATTGCAGGATTTGGGACTTGATCGTGTTGACCAGCAAGGGGCGCTCAACCCTGACAATAAAATCGATTTTAGCACTTCGGTATTGGAACCTTCAACAGGGACAATCATCTTTCCGTATTTGGAACCCTTCGGGGATCGCATTCAAACGCTGCTTTCCGAAACCGGGCTTGATCAAACGAGGATTAATGATCTTACGTTTGATGAGCTTTACGATGAGAAAAAGGTAAATGCCAATCAAAGTTCAAAGAATAGTTTTTATAGAATTGAGGGTACCTCAAAGGGGAGTATTTCATCGAGTTATTCACTTGGATATTCGTTGGTGGAAGGATCAGTTAAGGTTTTTGCTAACGGTCGGGAACTGCAGGAGGGGACTGATTATGCTGTGGATTATTCGATCGGGAGTATTACGATTTTAAATGAGCAGTATCTGCGCCAGGGACAGGAGATCAAAATTGAATATGAAAACAATCAGCTCACTCAAATTGGGAAAAAGAGTTTTACAGGACTTAGGGCAGAGTACGAGTTTACTGATAATATTACGTTGGGCAGCACTTATTTTAATTTGAAAGAGCGTCCACTGCAAGATAAAATTCGTATTGGCGATGAACCGGTGAACAATTCCGTTGTTGGGGTCGATGCCAATGCCTATTTCGATGCGCCTTGGCTAACGCGTCTTATTGATCAGGTGCCCTTACTGCAAACCAAGGAAAATTCAAATTTTTCGTTGAGCGGTGAATTTGCTCATCTGCGTCCCGATGTATCGCAGACCAGTGCAGTAAATGATGCCATTGAACAGAATCGTCTCTTTGAGGACGAGCGAAATGGGTTGTCGTTTATTGATGATTTTGAGGGTTCGGATATTGGACTCAGTTTTATGAACCCATCACGCTGGAATTTAGCGGCTGCACCGGCTGCCGTACCGGGTTACGGGCCTGATGAGGTGTTTTTTGAAGATAATCCGCCTGAAAATCCCTCAACTAATATTGCCGATAAAATTGCCCGCTCTGATTTGCGAGGTACTTTTGCCTGGTATGCTATCCCTCAAAATATTGATCAAATTTTGGGTGGCGTTAACTTTACGCCCGAAACGGAACAGGTGAAAGTTACGGATGTATTTCCCAATCGCGATGTGTTGACTGAGGAGAATTTTATCAACACGCTGGATGTCCATTTTGATCCTACCCAGCGCGGGCCGTATAACTATAATGAAAATCTCCGAACGTTGCTCGAAGATGAGCCCGAGCGTACCTGGAGTGGGATGACGACAACACTCCCTTCTGGGCAAGAAGATTTGACGCAAAATAATATTGAGTTTCTTGAATTTTGGGTGCAGTCGGTATTACCAAATGGTCGTACTCCTACAGCGCAAGACCTACAAGATTATGACGGCAAAATGTATATCGATATTGGTGTTGTTTCGGAAGATGTAGTACCAAACTTCAAAACCAATACTGAGGATGGGTTGGTTCGTCGGCCGCAGGATTTGCAGGAAGATAATATTAGTGGTCAGTCACGGTCATATATTCCATCCCCACTGCCTTCACCAGAGGGACAGTTTGCAAATGATACGCGAGAGCTATCGGATGTGGGACTGGATGGTGCGCCTAACGAAGGGGGGATCGATAATAAGAATGAGCAGAACTTATTCTCTGAATTTATTGATGCGATGGCCTCAGCCTATGGTGCAGGGACTGAAAATTATCGGGACATTGTCGATGATCCATCGAATGATGATTATGTGTATTACGGTGAGAGCGAGGTAGCGGGCCAAGAGCTTCAGGAACGGTTTTCTCGGATGTATGGTTACCACGATGGGAATACTCCTCCCAATGAGGGTGATAAGCAGGCGGTAACGAACAAGCCCGATACCGAGGGCTTGATTACGCCTTCCATCGTTGAGCAAAATAACGCTTACTTTCAGTACGAAATTGATTGGAACCCTGCCGACTTTTCTGATCTCGAACCCGGTTCTGAGGGGACTTTTATTGTGGATAAAGTGGACGGCCCTAATCAGCAGGACCGCTGGTATCAAGTTCGTTTACCTCTTAAGGAATGGGTGCGCAAGGTAGGTGGAATCGAAAACTTTCAGAATGTTTCATACATCAGGGTATGGCTTTCTGGTTATGAGAAGCCATTTACACTTCGTTTTGCAACTTTTGAGTTAGTAGGAAGTCAGTGGCGTCCGGCCGAAAATGTAGACCAAGAGCAGGGGACTACACAGGGAGAGTTTAATATTTCGTCGGTTAATATTGAAGAAAACAGCCAGCGTAGTCCTATTCCATATCGTCAGCCAGAGGGTGCTATTCGTGCGGTCAATCGCGATCGTCAGCGCCAAACTATTGCCAATGAGCAATCCATTGTGATGAATATTGAAAACCTGGGACCGGGTGAGCTCAAGATGATGAAGCGGGTATATCCCGGTGGATTAAATATGATCAACTATTCCAACGTGCGTATGTTTATCCACGGTGAAGGATATGATAACCGTGGTGATGCGGAGTTGGTGGTGCGCTTTGGTACTGATCTCACGAACAATTATTACGAGTATCGTCAGCCTCTTTCGCCTTCCGATCCCAATTATCCATACAGCACAAAGCAACTGAGTGAGATGAGTGAAGCCGAGCGGGAAATGGAAGCTGAGCAGGTGTGGCTGTACGAAGAAAACAGTATGAATATTTTGCTGCGTGCTTTTAATGAGCTCAAGCAGTTACGTGATCAGCAGGGTGTAGATGGCAATACTGTTTTTGAGCGCGGCGATTTGTTGCAGGATGCGCCCTCTGGAGCTGTTATCGGGATCAAGGGGAATCCTTCTCTTGATCGGGTGGGTGAAATAGGGATGGGAATTCAAAATCCTTTTGACCCACAAAATCCCGATGAGGGAGGCATTTCTTCATTGAATGGACAGTTTTGGTTTAATGAGCTTCGGGTATCGGGATTTGATAATAAATCGGGCTGGGCAGCGAATGCAAAGGCCGAGGTGAAAATGGCAGATTTTGCTACTTTTAATGCCAACTTTAATCGCGAAACGGATGGTTTTGGGGCACTAAATTCGCGATTGGGACAGCGTCGAATGTCGAATGTAGAGGCATATGATCTTAACTCAACGGTGAATATGCACAAGTTTATTCCCGATCGGTTTGGGTGGAATATTCCTGTGTCGTTGTCAACTCGTCGTTCATTGTCAACGCCACGATATCTGCCAAACCAAGGTGATGTTCGTTTGTCCGAGTTTGAGAATGCGGTAAATGCCCGTGATGATATCACTGAATCCCAAAAACAACAGATTATCGACCAGCGTATCCGCGAAAGTCAGACATTTACCGAAAGTTATTCTATTAACTTATCTAATTTATCAAAATCCAGATCTGAGTGGAATTTAGCCGAATATACGCTGGATAAAACGACGATCAATTATGTATATAATCTTACCGAGCGTAGAAATCCCCAATACCTACAGCAAGATAATTGGAATTACAGTGGCTCGGTACGATACAACTATAATTTTACTGAAACCAAAATATTTCGCCCCTTCGGATTTTTGGGGGATGTTCCTCTGTTGCATCCGTTAGCAGGTGTTCGGTTAGGATATACGCCGGCCTCGATTAATGCTTCAGCGGGAATTGATCGTGAATATGATGAGCAGCTGCGTAGGACGACCAATATGGATCGGGATAATTCTTTGCAACAGTCGCACAGCTTTACCTATGATACGGAGTTTGGCTTTGGATATAATCTGACGCCGGCTGTAAAAACTACATTTCGGTCGCGTACGGTATTTGATTTATCCAGAGCGGGCATATCCCCATCTGATCCGGGGGATCCGATGGCTGATTCCACGCGATATGATGTGCGGCCGTCTTTTGATGTACTCAATGATGTTGTTTTTGATACGCTTTCTTCGCGGCGTAGCAACTACCAGGAATCATATACGGCCGGCTGGCAGCCTCGATTAAACAAGGTTAGTGCCTTGAGCTGGGTGAATTATTCGGCAAACTATAGTGGGGGTTATCAGTGGCGAAATAGTCCGCGAGGATCGGATTTAGGAGCCAATGTATCCAACAACTTTTCGCTGAGCCAAACGCTCGATTTCAATATTAGTAATCTGTTGAGTGGTATGGAGTGGTATCGTCAAATGCAGAGTGATGCCGGCAATAGCAGAAGCACTTCGGCCGATACGATGGATAGTGAGCTGGGGATCGACTTTGCTGCTATTGGCAAGAAAGCTGCCAGAGCGGTATTGAGTATCCAGTCGTTAGATTTTTCCTTTAATATTTCACAAAGCTCACTACAGAGTGGATATGCAGGCACATCACCCTTGTATGATATGTTTGGACGAAGCAGTGGAGAGTATTCACCGCCGTTTTCGTATCGCACAGGACTGGCCAACGAAATAGGCTTAGACCGATTAATTGATAACCCCAGCGAGACGTCGTCTTTGCAACTGCCTTCAAATAAAAATCTCACGGATGATCTTACGGTACGATCACGCCTACAACCTTTTAATAATTTGAGTGTTGATCTATCTTGGAATTCCAAGTGGAATGAAAGTACTTCAAGCACTATCACTATTGATCCCAATCAAAACCAAAGTAGCGTACAATCTCAAAATGGATCTATTTCATCAAGTATCTGGGCATTTGGCAGGGGCTACGAAGCGTTTTTCAAGAAGCAATTAAGCACTGCTTTTGATGATATTCGAAACACGACGACGATTACGGATTCGACCGGTAATGCTGATGGTCGAACGGTTCTGGGGCGTACAGCTTTGCAAGAAGACTTCCGGCAGTCATATTTGGCTTTGAACCAGGGAGCCATTGGTGATCGAAATTTTACCCCCTTTCCGCTGCCGGGCTGGCGGATTACGTGGACAGGTTTGGAACAATTTATTCCTTATTTAGGCAACTTTATATCTCGTGCCTCGATTTCTCATAATTATAGTGGGACTTACCGCTTGGGATGGATTTTTAATGAAGATCAAAGTTTTTCTGATATCTCGTTGGGTGCGTATTCAGTAACCAATCAGCGGCCGGAATATGAGCCGAACAGTATTAATATTGAGAAACGGTTTAGTCCGCTTGTAGGGCTAAATTTGACCTGGGAATCTAACTTGCGGACGAATGTGCAATATGAGCAGAGTAAGGTAACGAGCTTAGCACTATCAAACTCCACGGTGATTGAGCGGTATTCAAAGGGTTTGAAACTGACCTTTGCCTACACTATCCGCAATTTCAAGATTCCATTCTTTAAGCGTCTTGATAATGCTGTAGATATCACCTTGAATGGCAGCTATATCGAAGATGAAGAGAAAAAATTTGAGCTCGATTCTGACCTGGCTGAAGCATTGTCAGCCGGCCCGGATGATATTGTCAAAGATCCTGACCGAGCCCAGTTTTCGGGTACCACAACGGGTGGACAGGCACGTATCAATGGTTCAGCGGTAGTGGGCTACCAGTTTTCGCAGATGATTCAGGCCAACTTTGAGTATAATTACAATAAATTGTTGCCCAAAACATCTGGAGTATATGGGCGTACCGACCACGATATCCGGTTTAATATTGTGGTGTCTATTCGTTCGAATTAGATAATTTAATCATCTAAAAATCTTGCGTAAGGAATACCGATTCCAATTGCTGAAATAATTATCATCAAGTAGGGAAGCCAATCTCCCAACCGAACATACCAGGTTTGAGATGTAAGGACGGGCACTTTATAATTAAAGGCGGTGGTTTTCCAGTAAGGTGTTTCTACTTTAACAGATCCATCCGGCGCGATAATGCCCGAGATACCGTTGTTGGCACTGCGGACGATCCAGCGGTCAAATTCAATGGCACGTAGTCGTGCATAGGCAAAATGTTGTGAGTGTCCGCTGGTATTGCCCCACCACCCGTCGTTGGTGATAATAGTGAGATAGCCCGCCCCGTTGCGCACATAGTTTAGAATCCAGTTCGGGAATACCGAATCGTAACAAATAAGGGCCGGAGTTTGTGTTCCATTAACGGAAAATTGGTTCGCAAGATATCCCTTGCCGTAGCCTTGGATTTGATTCCAGTCGACCCATCCAAAAACATCTATGGCATTTAAAAAGTGAACAAATGGAATGCGCTCAACGATGGGCACCAAATTGTGTTTACGGTATGCTTGCATCTGTCTATTGGGATAAAAGCCGAGAGCGGCATTGAAGGCTAAGTAGGGTCCGCGCTGATCAGCATGTGGCAAAGCAGGAATCTCATCCTCATAAAATTCAAAAAAGGTGGCACCAGTAATGAGAGTAGTTTGCTGTTTTTGGACGTAGTTTGTTAATTGATTTTTAGCCTGGTCTGATGCTGGTCGATAGCCATCGATATTTAAAACTTGATTCTGTACCGCATTTTCTGGCCAAACGATGAGATTTGTCTTATCAGTAATTACCGAATCGGTAAGTGATAAGAGATGGCTGTTGGCTTGCCGTGCTGATGGAAATCCACCGTTGGACTCATAGGAATCAAAGTTGGGTTGGACGACAACTACCTCATGTGTTTCTTTAGATTCTGTAGCCTTACCCAAAGCCGAGATGAGTATTGACCACAGTGGGAATATCAATAGTACTGCAATGGCGACAAATCTTGTGGATTGCTTCGGCTTTTTTAGGTATTGATGACACAATGCCGTAGCAAAGATTACCCAGAAAGAGATTCCCCAATATCCTGTAACTGAAATATATTGTACCAGTTGTGGCATGTTTGCCCAGGCATTACCTACGGCAAGCCAAGGCCAGGCCAGATCCCAGAGATGATGCAGGTATTCATAACTGAGCCAGAAAGCAGTTTGGAAGAGGGCAATAAGCCATGGGCTCAACTTCGTTCGCTGTACTTTGTACTGCAGCATAATGGGGATGGTCATTACGGCCGCATTTGCCAAAATGGCCGCTACGCCGCCTGCTACAGTGGCCATGACCAGCCAATAGGTGGTGATAATATTCCATATGAGGAATGCGGGATAGACCTTATAGGCCGCTTCCCGTGCAGAATCAGATAGATCAACGATGCGAAAAATGAGTAAAAAGGCTATAAAAATAAGAAAAGGCAGGGGTACGGGTGGGTAGCTTAATCCCAATAGAAGTCCTGCTGTTACAGATAATAGCCAACTGTTATCCCAAGATTGTCTGAGGATTGTTTTCATTCGCTGTAGTCTTTTGGGCCAATAATTACGACGATTTCTCCTTTGATGTCATCTCGTAGTTGAAAGGTGTCATAGACTGATTTAATAGTGCCGCGAACAGTCTCCTCGAACTTTTTAGTGAGTTCTCGGCAGACTGCTATCATACGCTGGTCACCCATATATTCTCGTAGCTCTTGCAAGAGTTTTATTAGCCGGTGAGGGCTTTCATACAGTACAATGCTGCGTTCTTCATCCACCAGTTGTTTGAGCTGTTTTTGCCGTCCTTTCTTTTGGGGCAGGAATCCTTCGAACACATATTTATCGCAGGGTAGTCCGCTGGCAACCAATGCAGTAGTAGCGGCATCGGGACCAGGAATGACCGAAACCGAATGTCCGGCTTGGTGAGCAGCACGCACAGCCAGAAAGCCCGGATCAGAAATACCCGGCATGCCAGCGTCAGAAATGACGGCTACGTTTTGCCGGGCATCTAAAATATTGAGTAGATGCTCTACTTTTTGATGCTCGTTATGTGCATGAAAGGCAAAAGTGTTAGCATTGATTCCAAACTTATTGAGCAGCACACCTGACGTGCGCGTATCTTCGCAGGCGATATAAGATACTGATTTGAGCGTGTTGATAGCTCGCTGCGAGATATCCTCCAAGTTGCCAATGGGGGTGGCTACAATATAAAGGGTGCTCAACGGTTGAAAGATTTGAAAGTTTACGGTTTAAAATCCGAATGAAAGTAACAAAAACTTATAAACTATTTCGACTGTTTCTGGATGGATATAGGGCTGAATTTTGGGCGTAAAAAGGCTATACTTAGCTGCATTGCAAAGTGAATGATTATGACAGGTTTTGCTGTTGTTTGGGATTTCACAGGCACTATCAAAAATTTACTAAGTAAAAATTATTATGGCAGATTTTAATCCTTCAGGTATTAATCACATTACGATTCGCGTGAATGACATAGAGCGAGCCGAGGAGTTTTATGGTGATGTTTTGGGATTTGAGCTCGTTCGTAAAATGGGTAAAAGTATGGCCGTTTATAAAGTTGGGGAAGAGGATACCATTGTGCTGGTTGAAGCCGAAACCAGCTACGATCCTGAATCGCGTGACTACAGGGTAGATCACTTTGGATTTTATCTTGATTCAGAAGAAGAGGTTGACGAAATGGCTGAATATTTCCGTGAACATGAAGTATCAATATTGAGTGGTCCGGCCAATCGCAAACGGGGTCGTTTTGTATTCATTTCTGATCCGGATGGGAATATGCTGGAGTTTTTCTACGAAGAAGATGACGAATAATTTTGGTAGAAGGCCGTTATAGTTTTATCAAAAAAAGATGACACTCTGAATCTTTCAGTTTGTCAGCAGAAGGAACTTCCGTAACTTTGTCATTAGATAAGGGTGTGAATAGGCATGGCATATTATTTGCATAATTGCATCCTGAATGAATCAAAAGAATTTAATCGATAATTTAGTTTTACATGAGCGAATCAAAAGAAAAGGTAACTGAAGAACAAACAGCCGAGGAGCAGCAACAGAATGAACAATCGGCTGAACAAGAGAATAAGACCGAGGAGCTGTACGCTCAGTATGAGGATTATGAAGCGGATGAACTTCGTGATTTATTAGTAGCACGCGATCAGGAAGTACAGGCATTAGAGCAAGAGTTGGCTGAAGCGAAGGATAGCCATTTACGAAAGGCAGCAGAGCTTGAAAACTATCGAAAGCGTGTTCAACGCGAGCGTTCGCAGGTATATGAGACAGCCAAAGCCAATGCGTTGGAAGACTTTCTGGAAATTAATGATGATCTACAACGCACGCTTAAAGCAGCCGAAGATCTCGATGTAAATGATACGCTGATGGACGGCGTGAATCTTGTGGCCAGTAAATTTAAAGAGGTACTTAACAAATATGGTGTTGAGCGTATCGATGAGGAGGGAGTTCCTTTTAATGTAGATCTGCATGATGCGATGATGCGTCAGAAGCCGGAAGATGATAGCATTGGTAGTGATATGGTGCTCAATGTTGTGGAAAGTGGCTACCGCATGGGCGATCGCACTATCCGACATGCAAAGGTAATTGTAAGCGAATAAAATTTTTAAAGGTTAGGTTAGTATTTAATTCATGTCTAAACGAGACTACTACGAAGTACTCGGCGTCAGTAAAGATGCATCCGAAAGTGAAATTAAAAAGGCCTATCGCAAGAAGGCCATGAAGTTTCATCCGGATCGAAACTCTGATGACCCGAAAGCGGAAAAGAAGTTCAAAGAAGCTTCGGAAGCTTATGAAGTATTAAGTGATGATCAAAAACGTCAACGATACGACCAGTTTGGTCACCGGGGTGTTAATGGTAATGGCGGATTTGGCGGTGGTGCTGGATTCGAAGATATCGGTTTCGAAGATATTTTTAGTCGTTTCAGCGATATTTTTGGCGGTGATTTTGCTGGAGGGCGCGGCCGGTCACGTGGACGTCGCTCTTCGGGTCAGCCCGGTTCAGATATGAAGCTCCGTATTGAACTGTCGTTGGAAGAGATTGCTTTTGGAACGGAGAAAAAGCTGAAGGTTAAGAAGTATATCAAATGTGACGAATGTAACGGAACTGGTGCTGAGACAGAAGAGGATTTCGAAATGTGTGGCACATGTAGCGGTACTGGTGAAGTGCGGCAGGTTCGTAAAACCATGCTTGGACAAATGGTGAATGTACAACCGTGTCCCGAGTGTAATGGGGAAGGACGTAAAATTCGCAATAAATGCTCAAAATGCCAGGGAGAAGGACGTTATCGCGGTGAGGAAACAGTGAAGGTAAATGTGCCTTCTGGGGTATCAGAAGGAAATTATATTACGCTCCGTAGTAAAGGAAATGCTGGTGTTCGCGGTGGCGAATCTGGTGCTTTGGTTGTACTAATTGAGGAAAAAGAGCACGAACACTTTGAACGCGATGGCAACGATATTTATTACGATCTGGTACTTAGTGTGCCCGATGCCATTCTCGGTACCGAGGTAAAAGTGCCTACGCTAAAAGGTAAAGCCAAAATAAAGATTGAAGAAGGTACCCAACCTGGTCGATTGCTGCGTATGAAAGAGAAGGGCATCCATGGATTGAATCGCTCCGGCATTGGGGATCAATTTGTGCGGGTGAATGTATATATTCCCGAAGATCTTTCTGATGAGGAACGTGATCATATTCAGGCATTGCGTGGGCAAGAACATTTTAAAGCCTCAAATAAAGAAGACGACGGTAAGGGATTCTTTTCTAAGATTAAAGATGTGTTTACGTAGCAAGCGTTGAGATAAAAATTTTGGAAGATCCTAATTGTATATTGTTATCTGGTCACACTGCTCTGCGGTGTGACCTTTTTTATTTTTGATCGTGAGCAGGAGATTTTTTGCTCATCCACTCGTCAAAAACTTTTGCAAAACGTTCGGGAGATTCTGGGTCCATGTTGAAGTAGAGGGAAGGCTCAATAAGTTCAAGCTCCATGAGTGCAAAAGAGTTGTCAGCAGTGCGGACATAATCGGCGCGGGTATATAGTGGTTCTGGCTGAATCATATTGCGCATCTCACGAGCGGTTTCTAAGAGATCATTTTCGGGCTCAACTAATGTTAGCCTGCCACCGTGTTCCTCCTGCACGCGAAAGTCGTTGGTTTTGGGTGTTTTCAGAATAGTGTGGCTATAGGTATTCCCAAAAAAGAAGACCGAAAATTCGCCTTCTGCTGTAATATTATCCATAAAAGGCTGGACTAAAAAAGGTCGATCGTCAAAGACTGTTTCTAAATCTTTGATAAATGCCGGATAACTTTCCTGGTGGATACGAAATGTATTTTCGGCGCCGGCGCTAATGGTGGGTTTTATGACAATTTCTTTGGATTTGAGATCCGTAAAAACAGCGGGAAATAAATTGTCTTCGAATTTATCGTACCAGAGACTCGAAACTATTTTAACACCTTGTTTTTGCAGGTCACGGAGATAGGTTTTGTCAATATTCCATTCGACGATTTCGAGCGGATTTTCGAGCACCGCATTGGAGGCTTCGATTTCTTTTAGAACGTCTATAAAAGCTTGTGGGTCGTCTTGGTAATCCCATGGACTACGGATAATTACGGCTTCGTAGTTATCCCAGTTAACTTCATTGTTGCGCCAGGATATTTCTTTAGCCTGCCATCCTAATTGTTCAAGGGGATCAAAAAGAAGGTGGTCATAGACTTCGAAATCGTCGTAATTATCCATCGACAGAAAAGCACAGCGTTTCATATATCAAATAAAAGAAATGATTGGGTTGTATTGTTTTGAGGAATCTCTAAAATAGGATTTCGAAACTGTAGCCCCAAGAGAATTTTATACGTGTAGAATACAAGTTAGTCTTTTTCAGCTTTTATGAGGAAGAACTTCCAATAGCGCCAATTCCACTGCTTGGACGTTTTAATCATGAAATTACTTTTTATTAAGAGTTCTTTCATCTCAGTAAAAGAACGAGTGTCAATAAATTCCGAGCTTGTCCAGTCTAAAAGTTGATTGACAAACTTAAAAAGCCCTTTTCGATTCCAGTCCAAAATATAAAGCTGTCCATCGGATTTAAGTATGTTATAAAAGTGATCTAATACTTGTTGTTGATCCCGGTAAAAGTGGAAAGCATTAAGGCAAACTATTTTGTCGAAATAGTTTTTGGGATAGGATAGTTGCTGGACTTTCTCGTTGTTAAATTCTACTCCGGGATGAGACTGAAAGCGTTGACGAGCAATATTGAGCATGTTATCAGACGGATCATTAACAACAAACTGGGTAAAAGGCAGATCTTGGGCGATCATTTTTTGGAGCAGGAGTCCCGTACCACCACTGGCATCCAAAATGATATCTTCTGGCGTTGTTTCAAGATGTTCTAAAAGTTTGTGATGCGTATGTTCAAGATATTTCACCCATCGTTGCTCATATTTTTCAGCTCTCTGATTGTATCGCTTTATCGTTGTTTCAGACAAAATAATATTATTTTCTGATGAGTCGGGATGAGTTTAAAAGGATACCCACATCGGGTAGTGATTGCGCGGCGGCCGCTAAAACAGGAGGAAGGATCCCAAAAGCCGCGAGCGAAAGTCCCGCAATATTATAAACGGTGGTAAATCCGAAGTTCCACTTAATAATCTGCATAGTTTTGTTAGCGGATGAGAATAATTCAGGAACCAAGTTCCAGTCATCACGCATCAGGGTAATATCAGCTGTTTCTATGGCTACGTCGGTGCCAGTGGTTCCCATGGCAATGCCTACATCCGCTTGTGCAAGAGCTGGTGCATCGTTGATGCCATCACCAACCATCACCACGGTATGTCCGTCAGATTGGTATTTCTTTACGATATCAATCTTATTTTCGGGAAGCAGCTCAGCTTGAAAATCGATTTTTAGTCGATTCGCCAGGTGACGGGCAGTTTCTGTATTATCTCCCGTTAAAAGTTCTACGGACGAAAATGAGTGCCCCTTGCGAAGCATTTGTAAAGCATTGTTAACCTCCGAACGCTCCGCATCACGTACGGCCAACAAGCCGACAGGAGTGCCGTTTTTTTGCACAATAACGGCCGTTTTACCTTCAGCCTTAATGCTATTAAGATTTGGGAGAATGTCTTGGTTATCGTTTTCAATCAGACGTTCGTTACCAACGGTAATGGTTTCATTGTCGAATGAAGCCCGAACACCACTGGCTGTTATCTCTTCAAAGTTATCGGGATTTTTAAGGGATAAAAACTGGTTTTGGGCAGCTTCAACAATTGCTTTTCCAATGGGGTGATCTGAGTATTGCTCCGCGCTGGCCGCCATAATGAGCAGCTCGCCTTCCGAAATGCCGTTTAGAGGAATGATATCTGAAACTTCGGGGCGGCCGAAGGTTAGGGTCCCCGTTTTATCGATTAGTAACACATCGGCCCGTGCCAGTGCCTCAATATATTTTCCACCTTTGATGAGCACGCCGCGCTTAGCATTAGATCCCACGGAAGCCAGCAGGGCCACGGGTGTTGCCAGGGCAAAGGCGCAGGCACAGGCCACGACCATTACGGCTACGGTTGCCATCAAGTTGCCGGATAAAATGTAAGTGAGAATTGCAATGGAAGTTACTACTGGCAGATACCAGGCCGAAAATTGGTCGGCGTAGCGCTGGACTGCTCCTTTGTGGGCTTCGGCATGCTCGACCATGCTGATGATTTTTCCAAAGGTGGTATCCTTACCGATAGCCTCAGCTTGTAGTGTTAAAAATCCCCCTTGGGCAATAGTAGATGCAAAAACCTTGGAGCCTTCCGCTTTTTCCACTGGCATCGACTCACCAGTAATGGGCGATTCATCAATAGTTGCGTGTCCGTCCAGCACTTTTCCGTCGACAGGCACTTTGCCACCGGGACGTACAAGAATTCGATCTCCTTTCTGTACCTCATTAATAGGGATTTCCTTTTCGGTTCCATCTTCTTGCAGCACAACGGCCGTTTGAGGTGCCAATTTTGTTAATGATCGCAGCGAGTCGCGAGCTTTCTCAGTAGTGTAGTTTTCGATATAATCTCCGGTACGCATAAAAAACACTACGATACCCGCCGTCACCCATTCGCCGGCTGCCAGGGCGGTCAGCGATCCCAGTGCCATGAGTGCGTGTGGCGTAACGAGTCCCTTTTTAGCAGCTACCACAACCTGTTTGAATACGGGATAACCCATAAACAGGACGAGCAGTGCGCCCACCCAGAAGGGAATCCACTGCGTAAGCGTTTGGAAAAGTCCCAGCCATTCACCGGCAATAACGATCAGTAATATAGCCCCGAAAACGAGTCCAAATAATCGAAAAGACTTTTGGGCTTTTTCTTGTAGGGATGTTTTCCCGTTTGTAGGTTGATCCTCCGATGCATCCGGAATATGATAGCCGATATCCTCAACGGCCTTTTTAATGACATCCAGATTGGGGGTCGTTTGGGTGCGAATGTGAGCTTTTTCGGCAGATAGCAATACCTCGGCCGACTCGACCTCATCCAGCTTTTCGAGTGCGCTTTTTACGTTTTGGGCACAGCCCGAGCAGTCCATGCCTTTAACTGTGAGTTCAATTTCTTTTTTACTCATGATCTTAGTTTATACTTACTGATTTATCGCTTCATATCGGGTACATTCGTAAACGCCTTTGGCAACCTCCGAGAGTAGTTGTTCCGATTCTTGAAGAATGGTATGAACCCGTGAATCACTGAGTCGGTAGTAGTTAAAACGCCCATCACGTTCTTTTCGTACCAAATCGCAGTCGGCTAAGCAACGCAGATGATTCGATACATTGGGTTGTGAAAGTCCGGTAATATCTACCAAATCACTCACGCTTTGTTTACCATCACGTAGTGCTTCTATAATGCTTAAACGAGAAGGATCAGAAAACCCCCGGAACAGTTTTGCTTTAATTCTGATTGATTCTTCGTCGATATTGCGTTGTTGATCTGCCATGTTCTATATTTATATCATTATATGATGATATAAAATACGAATTGTTTTTATGCGGATAAAGGTAATTGTTTAATAACAAAAAAGCCTCGGAGGGTAATCCGAGGCTTTATGTCATTTAGTTGGAAAAGGGATGTTTTACCGTCGACTGCCGGCCTGTTCTTTGGGGCGTGCTTTATTCACCTTCACGGTGCGGCCGTTAATTTCTGTTCCATCCAGTTCGTCGATAGCGGCTTGCGCCTCATCATTATTTGTCATTTCTACAAAACCAAATCCTTTTGATCGGCCACTTTCGCGATCTTTGATAACTTTGGCAGAAGTTACATTACCAAATTCTTCGAAAACTTCCATTAATTCTTGATCTGAAACCTTATACGAAAGGTTTCCTACATAAATATTCATGCTATTAAGTCGATTTATTTTAGTTGATACCGGTAGGAAATGCAGCACATTTTTCCATCCCGCAACAGCATATTACGACGATTTTTAATAGCAAAAAATTAAATTTTTAATAGGATTGAATATACTTCTTGTACAGCTCTGTTATTGATTGGGAGGGATTCAATCAAAACGTTTATCGAGCAAGTGCTTATGACTCCACCTTTGATTTTTTAGTACCAGCTTGTTCTTTCTGGCGCTGTTTACAGGCTTTTTTATCTTGGCAGGTACCGAAAAAGTGGAGGGAGTGTCCAGAGATATCAAATTTGTGGATTTTCTCCATCATCGTTTTGATCTCCTGAATACGTGGATCACAAAATTCTAACACTTTACCACATTTTTTGCAGATGATGTGGTCGTGTTGTTGGTAGGCGTAAGCACGTTCGTAGTAGTACTGGTTTTCGCCAAATTGTTGTCGTTGTACCAATCCACATTCCACCAAAAGATCAAGGGTGTTATATACTGTTGCCCGTGATACGCGAGTGCCACCTTCTTTCATATTGAAGAAGATATCATCGGCATCAAAATGTCCGTCGGCCCGGTATATTTCTTCCAAAACCATGAACCGTTCGGGCGTTTGCCGTTGGTTATGTTCTTTCAGATAGGAGCTAAAAATCTCCTTTACTAAATCGATAGTTTCTTCACTTGCCGGATGAGCCATAAAAAATCAGACCAAATTTTTCTTTTAATATAAGGAATTGGGCTTCCTAAAAAAATTCATTCACTGCAGTATTCTAATGTACATAAGCGCAAATATTTGGCAGGGTGCTGAATTTTCAATTCAGAATGTTATATTCGAGCTGTATAAATAGTTTGTGATCAGAGTCTTGTAAACAGCAATTAATTTACCATTTATGCCCACAGTTGTAGCTTTTGAAACCTTGACTGACCTGTTCCTTAATCTATCCAAAAAATATAAGGGCACGGACAAAACGGCTTTTGCTCGAAAACCCAAAACGGATGAGCCTTACGAAACAATTACTTGGGATCAGGTTGATGAAGATGCACACACGCTGGCAGCATATATGATTAAGCATGGCATTGAGGCTGGAGACCGGGTAGCCATTCTTAGCGAGAATCGCTATGAGTGGGCTGTGGTAGACTTGGCAATTCAGCTAATTGGAGCGGTTAATGTATCGTTGTATACCTCGCTGCCGCCGAAGCAGTGCGAATATATTCTGAAAAATTCTGAGGCGGAGATGTTCTTTGTGTCAACGGGCATTCAGCTCAAAAAGGCGCGTGAAGTGTTTGATAATTGCCCGGATTTGAACCGGATTATTGCTTTCGACGAACCCAATATATCCAGTTATTTGGATGATGCGTATGTCTCCCTTTTTAAAAAAGTGATGAGCGAAGGGATTAAGGAGCTGCCCAAACAGGAAGAGGAAATTGATCGTCGCAGTAAAGCGATCGAGCCCGAAGATCTGGCAACCCTAATTTATACTTCAGGAACGACTGGCAAGCCGAAGGGAGCTATGCTTACTCACCGTAATATTGTGAGTAATATTAAGGCCGCCCACCAACGTATTGATATTAATGAAGATGATCGGTGTTTGTCGTTTTTGCCGCTTTGTCACTCTTTTGAGCGTACAGCGGGCTACTATGCGATGCTGGCCGGTGGCGCTGAGATCTATTATGCCGAGAGTGTGGATACGGTGGCTAAAAATATGACCGAGGCACACCCGACAATTATTATGAGTGTGCCTCGGCTGTTTGAAAAGATTTATAACCTTGTTTCGAAAAGTGTGGAGGAAGGCAGTGCTATTAAACAGAAGATTTTTGGCTGGGCACAGAAGGTTGGTCGAAAGTATGCCGATGGTCAGCGTGGATTGGTGTCGATGCAGAAGAAACTGGCCGATAAACTGGTGTTTGATAAGCTGAAAGAGCGTACCGGTGGACGTATTCGGTTTTTTGTATCTGGTGGTGCAGCGCTGCCGGCCGAGATTGGTAATTTCTTTATGGGGGCCGGCCTGCATATTATTGAGGGATATGGACTTACAGAAACATCGCCGGTTATGTGTTGTAATACCTATGGTGATGAGCAGATGGGCACCGTCGGAAAGGTACTGCCAGGCGTTACAGTTGCCATTCAACGATTGGAAGACAGTAAGATTATTGCTGAGCTGAGTGGTGAAGATTATCCTACTGATCACAGTTCAGAACAGGGAGAAATTTTATGTAAGGGGCCCAATGTGATGAAGGGCTATTGGAAGAATGATGAGGCTACCCGTGAAATGATTGATGATGATGACTATCTGCATACGGGTGATGTGGGTAAGTTTGTGGATGGAAAGTTACAGATTACCGATCGCATTAAGCACATGATTGTTAACGCCGGTGGAAAAAATATTTATCCCGGGCCTATCGAAGACCTGTTTAAAACAAGCAAATGGATTGATCAGCTGGTAGTTGTCGGGGAACGTCAACCATATATGGCAGCTCTTATTGTACCTGATTTTGAAGCATTAGAAGCATATGCCAAAGAAGAGGGCATTGAATATGATTCTCTTGAGGATCTGATCCAAAAAGAAGAGATACAGAATATTTATGGTAAAGAAGTACGAAGTACATCGAATGAGCTGGCATCACACGAGAAAATTCGTGACTTCCGTATCGTACCCAATGAATTTACGGTAGAGACCGGAGAGTTGACGCCGACCTTAAAAATTAAGCGCCGTATCGTTGAGGATAAATACGGCTATCTGATTGACGATATTTTTTCAAATTAGATCGACGAATAATCTAATTTTGAAATGGCAAGTGTTGGAGACACTCTTCAACACTGTTGCCTGTTTTTAGTAAGGTGCGGTTTTCTTCGGTAATAAATTTCTGTCCGACAGCTTCATTGATAAACTCAATGAGTTTGTCATAATAGCCGTCAATATTATAAATAATAACAGTTTTCTTATGGATACCCAGTTGTAGCCAG
Source organism: Fodinibius sp. Rm-B-1B1-1 (assembly GCF_038594945.1). Taxonomy (NCBI): domain Bacteria; kingdom Pseudomonadati; phylum Balneolota; class Balneolia; order Balneolales; family Balneolaceae; genus Fodinibius; species Fodinibius alkaliphilus. Next base: position 1,348,147 of record NZ_JBCFYD010000002.1, on the reverse strand, counting down.
GTGATGGCTTCCATCAGCTCTTCGAAGGTTCCAAATCCGCCGGGTAGGGCAATAAAAGCATTCGAAAGCTCAGCCATCATCGCCTTACGCTCGTGCATAGTATCTGTGATATGTAGGGCAGTAAGGTTTTCATGGGCGACCTCCAAATCATACAAATGCTGGGGGATTACACCGTGAACCTGCCCTCCGCGTGACAAGGTAGCGTTGGCAATTTCATTCATTAACCCTACCGAACCGCCACCATAAACTAAGCCAATGTTATTGGATGCCAACGCGTGGCCTAATGCTTTGGTTTGGGGGATGAAGGTGGAGTTTTTGCCCGTTTTAGATCCACAATAAACGCAAACTCTATGTTGTGAACTCATGCCTTAACGGGACCCATCATGCGTTTAACAACAACTTCCAATTTTTTGATAAAGTAATCGATTTCTTCTGCGGTATTTTGTTTACCCAGGCTTACACGGATACTTGAATTTGCTGTTTGGGTATCTAATCCAATGCCTTCGAGTACGTGAGAAGGTTCCATGGCGCCCGATGTACAGGCCGATCCGTTGGATATGCAAATTCCTTCTACATCAAGATTGAGTAGTAGCATTTCACCGTCAAGGCCATCCCCGTTGGGATCGAGGAACGAGATATTAATAATATGTGGTACGCCGTTCTCGGTATCACCGTTAATTTGATAACGATTGCCAAACGTTTCATCAAGTCCATTGATAAGTCGCTTGCGAAGCTTGATAAAATGGGTACGGTGGTCGTCCATTTCTTGCTGAGAAAGTTCCAGCGCTTTTGCCAATCCAATAATGCCGGGCACATTTAGCGTTCCACCACGTCGACGTCGTTCTTGCGATCCACCGTGCATCCAAGGTAGCCAGGGTGTAGCATGGCGCATATACAACACGCCAATGCCTTTTGGACCATAAATTTTATGTCCGCTAATGCTCAGAAAATCGAGTCCGAGCTCTTCCACATCCACCGGAATTTTACCAACGCTCTGAACCGTATCAGAATGGAAGGGAATATTATGTTCTTTACAAACCTCGCTGATTTCTTTGAGTGGATTGATAGACCCAATTTCATTATTGACATGCATCAGCGAAACCATGGCGGTGTTTTCAGTGATGGCCTCTTCAACCTGTTTGGCTGTGATAATTCCTTCTGATGTTGGCTCCACGTATACTGGTTTGGCACCATTTCTTTTTAAGGCTTCTGCTGTATGAAGTACGGCGTGGTGTTCAAGAGGAGAGGTGATGACTTCAGTTTTTCCAGTAGCATTAACAACCCCTTTAATTGCGCAGTTATCACTTTCTGTTCCGCCACTGGTAAAGATAATTTCAGCCGGTTCAGCACCGATTATTTCAGCAATGGTTTCCCTTGCTTCTTCAACAGCTACTTTAGCGTTATTGCCCAATCCGTGGGGAGAGTTAGCATTTCCATAGTGTTCGGTAAAGTAGGGGGTCATTGCATCAAGCACGCGCTCATCTACTGGTGTAGTAGCGGCATGATCGAAATAAACGGTATCCATATCACTGATTTTCGTTAACGATTAAAACAGTTCAAAGATATTTAAAAATAAGGTGGAAAAACAGAAACGATAGATGGATAAATAGGGTAATGGGATATTGTTTAACGTTGATCAGCTTTTATTTGTGCACCTTCCCACAATAATCTGATCAGTTAGGTTACAGATCATCTAAATTAGTTTGGACACTTTTCGATGAACTGGTAAATTCAGCTACAAAATTATTAATTAGCTCAAAACTATAGCTACTTATGGATAAGATGACGCTCGAGGATGTAGAAGTTAAAGGCAAAAGGGTACTGATGCGCGTAGATTTTAATGTACCGATTGAAGATGGTAAAATTGGTGATGATAATCGCATTGTTCAGGCGCTGCCGTCAATCAATTATGTGATAGAAAACGGTGGAAAACTTATCCTTATGAGTCATCTCGGACGTCCCGGTGGAGAAGTCGATTCATCCTTGAGTTTGAAGCCCGTAGCAGAGCATTTGCAAACACTGGTAGACTCCACGGTACATTTTGCAGAGGATTGTATTGGAGAAACGGCAACTTCTGTAATTGGTCAGGCCGAGAGCGGTGAAATTGTGCTGCTCGAAAATGTGCGTTTCCACAAGGGAGAGAAAGCCAATGATGAAGGGTTCTGTAAGCAGTTGGCTAAGCACGGTGACCTGTTTTGTAATGATGCGTTTGGGAGCAGCCACAGAGCGCACTCATCGGTTGCGGGGGTCACACGTTTTCTTCAGCCGGCGGTATCGGGATATCTGCTGGAAAAAGAGATTAAGTATTTAAATGACTCCATAAATAATCCTGAACAGCCATTTGTGGCCATTTTGGGCGGAGCTAAAGTTTCTGATAAAATTGGTGTTATCGAAAATTTGTTGGATAAGGTCGATAGCATTCTCATTGGTGGTGGTATGACCTACACTTTTTATAAAGCCAAGGGACTATCAATTGGGGATTCCCTGGTGGAAGAGGAAAAAGTTGATCTGGCCAAGGAACTACTGGGAAAAGCCGAGGAGAAGGGGATTAATGTTGTATTGCCTGTGGATTCGATAGCTGCTAAAGAGTTTAATAATGATGCTGAGCACAAAGTTGTAGGAGAAGACGGCATCGAAGATGGTTGGATGGGCGTTGATATTGGTCCGCAGACCTGTCTCTCGTTTGGGAATATCATCAAGAATGCCAAAACTGTAGTTTGGAATGGTCCGATGGGTGTTTTTGAGATGCCAAACTATGCCGAGGGTACGAATGCCGTGGCGGAAGCGCTTGCAGAAGCCACTAAGTTGGGAGCAACATCAATTATTGGGGGCGGTGATTCTGCATCAGCGATTAAACAGGCTGGACTCGAAGATGCCGTTTCTCATGTTTCTACTGGTGGCGGGGCCAGCTTGATGTTCTTAGAAGGCAAAGATCTGCCGGGCGTTGTGGCTCTGACGGATAAATAAAAGTTAGGTTGTATAAAATAGTCAAACTCTCTAAAAAATATCTTTCGAATGAAGATTTATTTTTCTGGCTCAATCAGAGGAGGAAGACAAGATGCCAAACTGTATAAACAGCTTATCGAAGAAATAAAAAATTACGGAGATGTTTTGACTGAACATGTTGGCTCTTCAGATATCAGCCATGAACTATCAGATAGTAAAATCCATGAGCAGGATATGAAATGGCTTAATGAAGCTGATATTTTAATTGGGGAAGTAACAACCCCTTCTCATGGAGTTGGCTATGAAATTGGTCGAGCTGTAGCGTTGGATAAAAAGGTTTTTTGTTTATATCGCCGGCAGAATAATAAATCTGTTTCAGCTATGATCAATGGTTCACCTTCTATCAACTGTTATAAATACTCTACAGTTAAAGAAGCTCAAAGTTTAATCAAGCAAATATTCAATGGATGTTAACCTATACCATCTAACCCGGGAGTGCCGGGTCTCGATTTTATTTATTTAAAAATGAATTCGAATTTTATCATACATCAACTAAACAAGCTCGAAGAATGGTTGAAGGTCAATAAATCTACATTTTATCTTTTCCCCTTAACAATTGTTGGGTATTTGTTTTTGTTTCTGATATTAATACTTAGCAATCTCTTGGCTATTATTCGTTGGCCTATTGCTTCAATAAAACGGAGACTTGTCAGTGAGAAAAATCATTCTCAGGCTCAAATTCTAAAAAATGTAGTCAATGAAGTTAATGCAAAAGAGTTAGAGCAAATTTTACAGAGTGAAGATTTGGTGCTGATAGACTTTTGGGCAGAATGGTGTGGGCCGTGTATTATGATGAATAAATCTTTAACAAGGTTGGCAGAATTAGACAATATGGATTGTACGATTGTTAAAATTGATACTATGAAGCATAAAGAAGTTGTCAACCAATATAATGTGAAAGGATTGCCAACGCTGTTACTGGTTAAAAATAATGACGAATTAAAGCGGTATGCAGGTGCCTTGTCTTATCAGGAATTGAAGGATTTTGTAGATTGTTGATTGTTGCATAAGCGGTTTTAACCGGTACATTTGGTGCATGGTTATTAGCGTTATTTATAAGGATGGGATGATATCCCGTCCTTTTTTTATTTATACTTCTTTATTAACCCGTCCCGAAATTTCAAATAGAGAGGTTCTTCATGTCGCATCCCGAAAACAAAGTGCTTACCGATGATTATAACGCCAGCTATAACTTTTATAAATCTGATCTCATTCTTCGTGATTACGTCAGCCGATATTTTTCTGAGCAGGCGAAGCAATTTTTGGATGGGAAATTAAATCAGCTGGGAAAACAAGCGGCCATTGAGATGGACGAACGTTCGCAGAAGGCTGATAAAAATGGACCAGTCCTCAAAAAACGTAACAAGTTTGGTGAGAATATCGACGAGATTGAATTTCATCCGGCTTATTGGGAATTGATGGATATCGCAGCCCAATCAAAGATGTTCTATTTGAAATACCATCCTGAGAAAAGGGAAGAATTTTTAGGGAGTCGACATCAAATGGGATTTGCGTTGGGCCAGTTGTATGCAATGAGCGAATTGGGGCAATATTGTCCACATTGCATGACCGATGGTGCAGCGTTGTTGATTGAGAAATTTGGGGATGAAGAAGATAAAAAGCGTTTGTTGCCAATGCTGGGAGCAGAAACAGGGGATAGGCTTTTCTCGGGCGCGATGTTTTTGACTGAGAAATCCGGTGGTTCGGATGTAGGGGCAAACTTGTGTACAGCTGAGCGGATGGATGGGAAACACTATCGATTGAATGGCGAAAAGTGGTTTTGTAGCAACGTTAATGCCGATGTCATTATGGTGTTGGCTCGTACGGGTCCGGTTGAAAAAGGTACGCGCGGACTTTCGCTTTTCTTAGTTGAAAAAGAGTTGCCGAATGGCGAGCGAAATCCGATGAACATTATTCGCTTGAAGGATAAGTTGGGAGTGCGGTCGATGGCTACTGGCGAAGTCCATTTACAGGATACAGTTGGCAAGCGGCTGGGAGAAGAAGGGACGGGATTCAAGGTTATGGCACAGATGATTAACATATCTCGAAATTACAATTCTGTGGCGGCATTGGCGGGACATCGTCGAGCTATTATTGAGGCGTGGCAGTATTTGAGTCACCGGAAAACGTTTGGGAAACGAGCGGTGGAACATGCACTGATCAGAGAGAAGCTACTGGAGTTGGGATCAACCTATTTGGCCGATTTTGTACTGGTCTGGCGTGGTTTGCAAGCGATGGATGCCGCTGAATCAGGGGATGAAAGGGAACAGCATCTGTTACGAATGATTACACCTATGGCCAAATGGTGGTCGGCTGAGAATGCGGTCTATGGGGTACGCGAATGCATGGAGCTTATGGGTGGCAATGGCTATATCGAGGATTTTGTAATGCCGAAGCTGTTGCGCGATGTAAATGTGTTGCCAATTTGGGAAGGTTCAGGGAATATTATTGTACTGGATATGCTTCGTGCAACAGAAAAGTCTCAGGGACTGGAAATTATTTTTGAAATGATTGAACAAGCGGCTGATAAATCTTCAAAATATGGAGGACTTTTAGCAGAGAAATTGACTGAGACAAAAATGGTCTGGAAAGATATTTGTGAGTTAAATAACCAGGATCACAGGGAGGCTACGGCCAAGCCGTTATTCAGCCAATTAATTAAACTTTTCCAGATGGCGTTATTAATTGAAGAAAAAAAGCTGGGGAATAGTGACCGATATGAGATTGCCCTTAATTATTTAGTAGATGATTTTGACGAGACGTTACGTCCGCAGAATTCGCTGGAAGTTGATCAAATTAAAACGCTTATCGGCTGGGAGTATTAACCAGCACTGGCTGACGCACCGCCACCTGCAGCGCTTGCTGAGGCGCCTGCCCCACCCGAGGTTCCCGGTGCTGATGCGGCTCCAGTGGCACTGAGCGTCGAAAAGGTGTTGGCTACGGCTGCCGGAGAGGTCGTATTTGTGTTGAACACCATCCATGCAATGACAGGCATGGTGTCGGTATGTGAGGTGAAAATTTTTTCAATCTTATCTTTTCCAAGTCCAAATGCCAGAGCGTAAATAAAGTGTTTATCCAGTTTATCGGATGAAATGTGATGCTCTTCGGCATTCTTTAGTCCCTTTTTATAATTGTTCCATTGGTGTTTGATTTCCTCTCCTTTTTGGGTAGGTCTGATGATTATCAATGAAAGTATCGCTAAAACAAATGTTGTAATTAATGCCCCAAACCAGCTAAACACAAATGATGGAGATAGCGCAGAAAAAATGTCGGTGCCGATATAGAATATAAGTCCTACAACAATAGAAAACAGCAACAACTGGATGCCCAAATTCCAGTATGCACCGTTATAGCTTGTTAGGTCAATCCAATTTTGGTTGAAGCAATATGTTTTAAATTTGTTCTTCCATTTAGAGAACCAACCCGAAACCTCGGAGTTACTGCCTTTAAAAATTTTGTGCAATTGTTGAATATCCTCGTCAAGACGTTTTTCTATAAATTGGATAGTATCTTGTTCCCAATCCAGCAAGTCGTCCTGCAAAGATTGTCCGGTGCGTTCGACGAGAAAAGTTGGGTCATCATCTTCAAGCATTCCTTCTTTGGGTTTTCTTTCCCGGATTTTGAAATATCCCCGGCGGGCCAGATCAAGTACGGTAGATATCAAATGAACGCTTACAATATGTCGTCCATTTAAAAGCCATCCAACAGCAGCAGGACGCTCACGACTTGGTGTGACAATTGTTTCGGTCGACGATAGGTGAGAGGTCGAGTATCGCTTGCCATACTTTTGATACAAAACGTAGAAGATGATAAGAGCTAATAAGAGGATTACATAGTTTATCACTTCGCCTGTTTGATCCCAATACTGTTTCCTTTCATTGCGTTCAGCTATCTTTTGATCGTAGGCCAGCTCTTCGCTGCGTACTTGGCTTAGAGTAAAATCGGGAACGGTAATTTCTGGATTGGTTAATATTGAGGTAGGAAACAAAGCTCGCACCTTAGCAAAATCGTTGTCGTCGATACTTTTACCACTAATTTTTACGCGCCCCTGTTCTTTTTGAAGATCCATTCGTCCGAGCGGCCGACGGGTCCACCCGAACAAGGAATCTGAAGGAACCGCCTCTGGATAATTGATCGAGATATTCAGCTTTTTTGTTGATTTATCTCGTTCATCAGAAAGATAATTCCAGAAAAATTGGGACCATTTTGGCCCAATGGTCAGGGCGCCCTCAAGCGTGTACGAAACTGTAAAAGTACGTCGTTCGTCTTCCGCAATGAAGTGCCATTTTAAACGGATATACTCATCGGATTCAGAGACACTAAACGTACCCTTTTCTTCATTGTTTTTGTTGAGATATACTGTTCCGTTTTCTGAAACTTTGATATTCCGAATTCCTGTAAATCCTTGTTTCGGCAATTGGTATTGGGCCCAAGAAAACGAACCATCAAAGTCATACGTAAGGTGTTCGGTGATGAGGACAGTACCGTCTTTATTTATGCTAACCTCAATATGAATTTCAGGAATTTCGTACGACTTTGCAGATGGTTCGGTTAATCCTACAGTGAACAATAGTGCACTTAACAAAAATGTTCGTAACCACATGGTTTTTAATAGTTTATTGAACCTCCATTAGAGTGCATAAATCCCATTTTTGTCAGGATGATAAATATGTATACTACTCTTTAATAACGCGGAATCCGGTATAACGAATTGACGTTTGTGGAGTTTCACTGCGTTCATCCACATAGCTGACTGCCGAGTAGCCGTAGGTATTATTCTGGGTTGATCCACTGTGCCATTCAGCAGCGTTACCTCCCAGATCGTACACTTCAGCTTCGCCGACTTTTACCGCCTTGTAGGATCCTACTTCTTTGAGCATACTATGGTCAAGCTCATCAAGCTTTTTGCGAAATTCGGCGACATCATCGTAAGTAATATCATAGCCGGCCCAATAATTGAGCGTGTTTTCTGAAGTGGCTACTTTGCGAGCCTGTTTGTTTAGACTTTCGGCCTCCTCGGCATTGGGCAAGCGGTATTTTTCATTGGTCTGGTTATTGAGCCATTGGATGTATTGTTCAGCGTTTTCTTTGCTGATACCCGTGACTGGGTAGTTGGCGCGGACATCGGCATAGGAATAGTTGTCATCAAACGCAGCATACTGGGCATTGGTGACTTCAAATCGGCCGATAGCCGTAGAATCCTTTTTCATAGATACTGTTTCCGGGATAAGAACCCCATCTTTCATCACGCCAAATAGTCCAGTATCGGTTTGGGCTTTGTCTTTAGTGAGCAGATCAGCAATAGGGCTTTCTTTTTTGAATGCTTCGTTTTCTTTTTTGTAAGTCCCAAACAGGTATTTATCAAACCAGCGTATTTCTTCTTTCATTTTGCGTGTTTGATGAGTGATCTTTTGGAGTCCGTGCGGTTGACCGGGGAACCACAGAAACCGTACCGGGGCCTGATCGATTTGCTGCAGCGCCCGGTAGTATTCCCAACCCTGATCACGCGGTACGGCACGGTCTTCGCTACCGTGGAAAATAATTGTTGGAGTCTTTATCTTTTCCATCTCAAAGAGGGGTGATTTCTGTACGTAAGTCTCGTTAAAAATTTTACCATTGGTATCATCCCAAGGGGCACCACCAAAGTAGCTTTGATCAAAAGAGACACCGAACGAGCACGTTCCGTAATCGGAGGTCCAGTTGACATCCCCGGCGCCAGGTGCCGCAACCTTAAACATGTCGGGATGTTTGACTGTAAGCATTGTGGTAATAATAGCCCCGTTTGACCATCCCTTAACACCCATAGAGTCCGGATCAACCTTGCCTTGATCAACAAGCATTTCTACGCCGCTAACGACATCGGGGAGCTCATATTCGTAATAATGCCCCTTGATTGATTCCACAAACTCCTGCCCGTGATTGCCTGAGCCGTGATAATTTGGTTGTAGCACAAAGGCTCCTTTCTGAGCCATGATGTTGTTGAAATCGGTCCATGATTCATTCCACTGATCTAAATCCACCCCTGATGGGCCTCCATGAATTGTTACGACCAGTGGATACTTTTTGCCTTCTTCATAGTCGTGTGGATAGTAGAGAATGCCGTTGACTTCCTCATCCATTGCGCCTGTCCAACGCACCACTTCAGTCTTAGCTTTCTTCTTTTTATCGAGGTATTCATTAAGTTTAATGACTTCATTGCCTTCAGGGATTTCTACAGATCGTCGTTTCTCATTGAGTTCCGCCAGGCGATACTGCGGAGGTAGGGAAGCGGTAGAATAGACATATACCAGTTTTCTATGATCTTCTCCAACGGCAGTAACGGTAACGTGTTCGTCCATATCTCCGGCATCGACCGATTTTTTTCGCCAATTGGTACCATTCTTTTCCAAGTAGGCCAGCTTGCGAGTGGGACCGTTGGCCAGACTCACCATCACATCATTGCCAAAGACATCAAAACCGCCGCCAAGTCCCCATTCCCAATCGATAGGTACATCGGAAACGCTATTATTTTTAACCGAATAGTAATGCAGCACGCTTTTACCAGCTCCGTTCCACTCCGGGTCGGATGAAATTACTGAAACAAAATAGAATCCATTACCATCTGCTGTAAACTCAAAATTACCCGGGGTTTGGTATCCACTTTTTAGAATCTGCTGTTTTGTTCCATCTTCAAGATTCCATAAATAGTAGTTAGGTTTGGGGTTGGCATCTGCAGCATATGAAGGAGACATGATATGAGAAGTCACCATCCATTGACCATCCTCAGAAACTTCATATTCTCCAACGGGATATTCATTATCAGTAAGACGTTGTATGTCCTTTTCCTGTAAATCGAACGAATAAATACGGCTGGCTTTAAAATGAGCGGTATCCTCAACAACAACCGTGTTGTCCTTCATTTCCTCATATTTTTGCTCATAAAGTGTCTTTCCTTCGTTGGATTCGAATGCCAGATTCTGTTTGCCCATCCATTGTATATTGGAAATACCAGTCTCAAATTCGTGCACTTCATACGGTTCGCCGCCCAGCGTACTCATGGCCCAGAGTTTTTTGCCTTCATCACGGGATGATAGGAAATAGATTGTTTCTCCATCTGTTGAAAAGAGCGGGCTATAATCCGATTCATTGCCACGGGTTAACTGAACAGTTTTATAGTCTCCATTTTCCCGTTTATCCAAATGCGTTAGATAAAGATCACTTTGGGAGGCATCTTTTTCCTTATCTGGTTGTGATTTTACCCACACCATAGCATTTCCATCGGGAGAAAAAGTAAGCGAAGATGCTCGTGCCTGGTTGATAACATCTTCGACAGTCCATTCATTAGTTTGTGCTGCTACGTTATGGACAGATAATAGCAGAAAGCCAATACATAGCAATGAGTGCAGAAATTTCATATCAAGTTGGTTAGTTTATTAAAGTTGATACCAGACGAACAATAGAAACACCTTGAACAGATAAATAAATAAAGTAGAAATGGCAATGGGAATTAAAACTTTTTACCTATTTATTAATAGGTAAGAGCATAAAGCCAAAATTTTCTGTAAGGATTTCCTCCGAAATATATCTTACCTTTAGAACGAAATAATAAAAATAAACGAGGAAAACATTATGAGTTCACTCAATAAAGCAATGATTATTGGCCGATTGGGGCAAGATCCGGATGTGCGTTATACACAGTCCAATACGGCCGTAGCTAATATGTCGATCGCCACCTCAGAGCGTTATAAGGATAACATGGGCGAATGGAAGGAGAATACCGAATGGCACCGTGTTGTAGCATGGGGACGTTTGGCAGAAATTTGCCAGGAATATCTTAAGAAAGGGTCCCAGGTTTATATCGAAGGACCTATTCAGACACGCAAGTGGGAAGATAAAGAAGGGCAAACGCGCTATACTACCGAGATTAAAGCATTGACTATGACGATGCTTGACAGTAAAGGTGAAGGCGGCGGAGATGTACCTCCCAAGCCCGATAACTCTCAGCCGGTATCGAGCAATGTCGACTTAAATGAGGACTTTGACGATATCGATGACGACTTGCCATTTTAATGGTATCCGTTCTATAATTCATTTACATTTCAAAGCGGTAGGGGCAGCCCTTACCGCTTTTACTTTTCTTGCACCGAAGGCTTACAGTCAATAGCTTTAAGGTAACCCAAACTCAATAATAAGTAGTTGGACGACCCGAGTAGTTTACTATTTCTTTTCGATGTTCTTTCCCGACAGGGAGAATCCATTCTCATTGAACCAACCTTAGATCCTGTCTCAATTACGATACAGGTTGTAATCATTATTTTGGGATTACTGTTTTCGGCACTCTTTTCGGGGTCTGAAGTCGCTTTCTTTTCGGTTATCAATCAGCAGGATTTACTTGCTGACCGAGACGTGGAGGGTACTAAAGATCGCCAGATTGCAAAGATGCTTGAGAAGCCCCGGCGCTTGTTAGCAACTATCCTTATTTGCAATACGTTTGCTAATATTATAGCCTCGGTATTGGCAGCTGTAGTGACAGGAAATATAGTTGCATATTTTGGACTTCCTGAGTTGTGGATCTATACGGTAGAAGTGGTTGTATTAACATTTATGATCCTTATTCTAAGTGAGATTACTCCAAAGGTTATGGCAATTAACAATCCCGTAAAAAGTGCCCGTCGGGTAAGTGGGTTTATTTATGGGTTGTTTTTGTTGCTCAAGCCACTGTCAAGCCTTATTGCCAACAGCACGCTGAGTCTTGAGGAACGACTGCCAAAACCGAATAGCAAAATGACCTCAGAAGATATTATGACTATGGCTGAGGTAAGCGAGCAGGAGGGATCGATCAAAAGTGATGAGCGCGAAATTATCGAAAATGTAATTGAGTTTGGCAGTACGACCGTGCGCGAAATTATGACTTCACGCGTCAATATTGTGGCGATTTCTATCGAAAGTTCGCTCAACGAAGTGTTACAGCTTATCCGTGAGAAAGGATTATCAAGGATGCCGATCTACGAAAATGATCTGGATAATATTGTAGGTGTGATACACTCGAAAGATGTGCTACCTTACATTAATGCTGATGTTGAGCGCACGACCATCAACTGGCGGACTATTGCGCGAAAGGCACTATTTATTCCATCTACAAAGAAAGTGGATGATTTGCTTCGCGACTTCCAGCAGGAGAAAACCCATATTGCTATCGTTGTAGATGAATACGGCGGTACTGAAGGGCTCATTACGCTTGATGATATCCTGGAAGAGATTGTCGGAGAAATTTCTGATGAGTATGATGAGACGGAAGAAAATCTCTATACCAAGTTCAAAAGCGGGGTCTATATTTTTGATGCTAAAGTTGACCTGGATGATATGGAGGAGATTTTGGATATCGATATCACTACCGGAGATGATGAATATGAAACCTTGGGGGGACTCGTCTATCATCTTACTGAACGCATTCCCAATGTGGGAGAACGCGTGTATTATAAAAACATGGAGCTTACGATCCATTCGATCAAGAATAACCGGGTAAAGAAGCTCCGTGTTAAAGTTCAGGATCGTCCCAAATCTTCACAAGAACATACCCCAAAGTAATTTTTTCTTAATGTCTGTACCATTTGAATCACTCGTTCGTAATGATGTTGATTTAGCTCCGTATAATACGCTCGGTATTTCTGCTCGAGCCCGATATTTTGCTTCTGTTGGTACGGAAAAGCAGTTGAAGGAAATTTTGAGGCATCCCAAAACCGATGGACTTAAAATAATGGTGTTGGGCGGGGGCAGTAATGTACTTTTTGCGGATGATTTTGACGGACTGGTACTACATGTTGAGATTGAAGGAAGGGAAGTTATTGAGGAGACGGATGAGCATATTTGGTTGAAAGTGGGGGCCGGAGAAAACTGGCACGAGACGGTCCGCTATTGTGTGGAAAAGGGATGGGGCGGAATCGAAAACCTCTCCCTTATTCCTGGTACGGTGGGGGCGGCTCCCATTCAAAATATTGGTGCCTATGGCGTTGAGCTTCAGGATGTTTTTGAGTGGTTAGAAGCAGTTGATATTGAAGGACGGGAAGTCCGCCGGTATGAAAAGGAGCACTGTGAGTTCGGTTACCGAGACAGTATTTTTAAAGGAGAGTTAAAAGGGATTGTTATTGTGACGACTGTGGTACTGAAGTTGTCTAAAAAGCCCGAGCTAAATACGTCGTATGGGGCTATACAATCAGAAATTGAACGCCGGAAAATTTCTAACCCCACAATTCGTGACATTAGCGATATTGTGATTGATATCAGAAATAGTAAGCTGCCGAATCCCGAAATACTGGGCAATGCCGGAAGTTTTTTTAAAAATCCGGTAGTAAGTGATGAAGTGTATCAACAGATAAAAGAAGAATATTCCCAAGCACCTGGCTACGATATGGGAAATCAGAAAATGAAAGTGCCTGCCGGCTGGTTGATTGAGGAGGCCGGCTGGAAAGGAGAGGTCGTAGGAAATGCAGGTACATATAAACAGCAAGCGTTGGTCATTGTTAACCACGGCGGCGCTACTGGTCGTGAAATTCTTGAACTTGCGGATCGCATTAAGAAAGCAGTAGAAGAAAAATTTGGTATTCTGCTAATACCCGAAGTAAATATTATTGGGAACGATGGCCAGCTTTAACGATTGGTCGACATATTTTACCCGGCATCTGTTTGGCGCAGGTCTTGAGTGTCCAATTAAGCTTTATTATTACGCGCAAGGATATCCCCAAAACCAACAGTCGCGACCGTTTATTGAGCATGCTATTTATAATAAGCGGTTGCTTACGGCTTTAGCGCGATCGGTCTTTTCGGATGCCCATTTTGTTAACGGCCAAAAGGTGTCGGAGGCGGCTTCTGAAACCGACCAATTGTTAAATGAACAGAGTGCCGTTCTTTTTGATGCGGTTTTTGAGCATCAAAATATGATGGCTCGTTTGCCCATTGTAGAAAAGTCGGAGAATGAGCTGACCTTATACTATGTGCGTACCAAGGCATTCGATTCCCGGAAGAATCGGTTGTTGAATTCAGAAGGCAATCTCAAAAGCAAGTGGGAGAAATATCTTCTCGATTTTGCCTACCAGGTGTTTGTAGCGCGCCATAATTATCCTAATGCTAATCTCCGCGCGGTATTAGTAATGCCGGAAAAATCGGGTCAGTCGTATATGGATGATTTACCCCATTTGTTGCAGCCGTTTGATGATGGAAGAGACGGTTGGGAGAAAGTTGATGAATCAAACCAAGAGCTGCTGGCAAAACTTGATGTTACCAATATTGTCGAAAGATTATTGGATGATTCATCGTATGCGGAAAACTATTTGCCGAAGTCAAATCTTGAAGACACGCTAACTTTTTTCAGAGATCTGTATTTCAATAAAACAAAGGCGGATTCCGGTGTGGGCATAAAATGTAAAAGGTGTGAGTTCCGCATTGAACATGAACGGCTGGAGGCCGGTACGAAAAGTGGGTTCAATGAGTGTTGGGAAGCGATAACAGGTAGAAATAATGCATCCCAGAATCATATTTTTGATTTAATTGGTCCGGGAACGAATACGCGGTTGTCAAATAAAAATTATTGGCAAACTGATATTTCTACAGCGACCATATTTTCGCCAGAAAGTATTGTGAAGGGAAAGGGACGAATATCCCAAGAGATGCGCCAAGCTTTACAGATTTATAAATCGCAACAAAAAGAGGTGCCCGAAGAGATTGTTCGTCCGGCTCTTTTTAAGGAGTTGAATCGATGGCAGTTCCCCCTTCATTTTTTGGATTTTGAGGCTGGAAATTATGCGGTTCCTGTACGTCGTAGTTGCAGGCCGTACCATTTGGTAGTGTTTCAGTTTTCTTGTCATACGCTGTTTAGTGACGGACGATGGCGCCATTACGAATGGATCGACGATTTTAAAAGTGGATATCCTAATTATGAATTAATTCGTCAGCTACAGGAGGTGCCTTATATCGAAGAGGGGACGATTGTGCAATACTCAAACTTTGAACGGCATGCCCTAAAGACTATTCGAGGTGAACTTACCGAAGACTTTTCCGAGGTTTCCGACGCTGGGGATCTCATCTTCTGGCTTGAGAAAATTATTAATCGTCATGACTCCTCGCACCATCAGCCGCCCTATATTGCTGATCTGAGCCGGCTCGTAAAAAAATTCTATTACAATCGAGAGATGGAAAATTCTCTGAGTATTAAAGATGTGCTAAGTTCAGTAATGAGTCACAGTCCCTATTTGAAGAATATTTATACGAAGCCTTATAGTAGTTCAAATTTTGATAACATGATCTGGTGGCAGGCTGATGGGAAGGGAGGGGCCCAAAACCCATACTCAATATTGACGGAAAGCGGGGATTCATCGATCCGTCGTGGTACGCAGGCGATGGTCGTATATGGCAAACTTATTGCCCGCGATTATTGTGCTGATGAGCTTGCAACTTATCAAAAAGCGCTGCTAAAATACTGTGAGTTGGATACCTTGGCTATGATGATGATTTATCAGCATTGGCAGGAACTGATGAAATAGCCAAAAAATTTCTGGGATGAAACTTTTTGGAAATGATTATATTTAAACCTATTAGAAGGATTTTTAAAAACGTTTATCTGGATTCTAAAAACATATATTCATGAAGAAATCATTATATCGAAATTTTTGTCTTGTTCTGATTATTTCAGTAGTTGCTTCTGCTTGTACGGTTCAAAAAAGTCCCATTACCGGTTCTAAACGAGCGTATGGGTATAGTTGGGAACAGGAGGTGCAGATTGGGAAAGAGTCTGATCAACAAATTCAGCAGCAATATGGTGTGTACAACGATGATGAGGTACAACAGTATGTAGAACGCATTGGCCAGGAGGTGTTGGAAGTCAG
This sequence comes from Fodinibius sp. Rm-B-1B1-1, assembly GCF_038594945.1. Taxonomy (NCBI): domain Bacteria; kingdom Pseudomonadati; phylum Balneolota; class Balneolia; order Balneolales; family Balneolaceae; genus Fodinibius; species Fodinibius alkaliphilus. Next base: position 1,332,284 of record NZ_JBCFYD010000002.1, on the reverse strand, counting down.
CCATATGCGTCGCGAAGACACCGATCCCAAATACCGAGAAACGGAGTTCTATTTTAGAGTACTTAATAGTCCGGTAGTAAATGCTTTTGCACTGCCCGGCGGGTATGTTTATGTGACCCGTGGGTTGTTGGCCCATCTGAAGAATGAGGCGCAATTGGCTGTGGTATTGGGACACGAGATCGCCCACGTCGCTGCCCGACATGCATCACAACGTGCTTTTGAGCAACAAATAGGTCAACTTGCCTTACTTGGCGGTGCCGTGGCTGGTGAAGAGCTATTAGGCGTGCCGGGGCAAAGTGTGTTGCAACTTGGGAGCCAGGCTGCGCAATTTATGTTTTTGAGTTACGGTCGCGATGATGAGCGTGAATCTGACCAGCTGGGCGTAGAATATGCCGCGATGAAAAATTACGAAGCCGCCGATGGGGCTGGTTTTTTTGTAGCCCTGGAGCGTATTTCTGATCAATCCGGACAAAGTATTCCCACATGGCAATCCTCACATCCAGACCCTTCCGAACGCGCTGACAGGATCCCAGAACTTGCTAATCAGTGGGCTGAGAAGGGGTATCAGCAAAATATTGAAAATGCCGATGCGTATATGAATATAATTGATGGTATAATATTCGGAGATAATCCGCGTGAAGGTTTTTCAGAAGAAGGAGTATTTTATCATCCAGACTTGAAATTCCAGTTCGACTATCCCGATAATTGGAAAATTGTCAATCAGCCTACACTGGTTGCAGCAGTAAATGAAGAGCAGGATGCAATTTCGCTGATGGAAATTGATGGGGAAGCTGATTCGCCTGAGAGTTCCGTTATGAATTATGTGAGTCAGGATGGTTTTACTGTGCAGTCTCAACAATCTACCCGGCAAAATGGATTGGATGGTTATCAGGCGCTGGCAACGGCTAAAACAGAAGATGGAACTACATATCGTTTTTTGGTTTACGCGGTAATGTATGATGGCAATATCTATCGGTTTACCAATTATAGTTTGGCCGAAAAGTTTGATGGGTACCGCGACAATTTTGAGCAAACAAGCTATTCATTTGCAGCGCTTACCGATCAGGATAAGTTGAACCGTGAGCCTGTACGTTTGCAAACACAAAAAGTAGATCAGTCGAACGCTCTGTCATCATTTGTGGGTAATTTACCGATGGATATAACGGTTGAAGATGTGGCTATCATCAATCAGGTTGAGGCAGATGCTACGGTAGAACAGGGTAGTTGGATTAAGATACCCCGCCGGTAATTTGCATATTGGAAGGAATATCGTTTGTCATTTATTACTCCTTATTTTGGTTAAAAAATCCAATATCTTTGGGCGAACTTTCTATTTAATCACAGCCCAAATTTATTAGCAATGATTGAGCGATATTCCCGAAAGGAGATGGCCGACATCTGGTCACTGGAAAACCAATTTCAGGCTTGGCTGGAGGTCGAGTTGGCCGCCTGTAATGCTTGGAGCAAACTGGGTAAGATCCCAAAAGAAGATGTTGAGAAGCTCTATGAAAAGGCATCGTTTGATGTAGATCGGATTAAGGAAATTGAAAAACAGACGCGTCACGATGTAGTGGCCTTTACGCGATCGGTTTCGGAATCGCTTGGCGAAGAAAAAAAGTGGGTTCACTACGGACTTACCTCTACTGATGTAGTTGATACAGCCAATGGTTACCGCCTGAAGCAGGCCAATGAGATCCTGCGAAAAGATATTCAGCATATCATTGATGTGTTGGCAGAGAAGGCGAAAAAGCACAAGTACACCGTGATGATGGGGCGGACGCACGGGGTGCATGCCGAGCCTACAACCTTCGGACTCAAATGTGCGCTTTGGTATGCCGAGATGAAGCGAAACCAGGAACGGTTTGAGAAGGTGGCTAAGAATGTTGAGTTCGGAAAGATGAGCGGATCAGTGGGCACTTTTGCTAATATTCCGCCGGAAGTTGAAGCTTCTGTTTGTGAGGAATTGGGACTTTCTCCGGCTCCAATTTCAACCCAAACGCTACAGCGCGACCGTCATGCTGACTACATTTCAACATTGGCATTGATTGGATCAACTATGGAAAAGATGGCTGTGGAAATTCGCCATCTTCAGCGAAGTGAGGTGCGGGAGGCCGAAGAATTTTTCCGTAAGGGACAGAAGGGATCTTCTTCAATGCCACATAAGCGAAATCCCGTGAGTTCAGAGAACATTTCGGGTTGTTCCCGCGTACTTCGCGGTTATATGATGTCGGCCTACGAGAATATCCCGCTGTGGCACGAACGCGATATTTCTCATTCGTCTGTGGAACGTGTTATCCTGCCTGATGCCACGATTTTGCTGGATTATATGCTCAATCGTTTTTCTGGGGTAGTCGAAAAATTGACCATTTTCGAAGACAACATGCACGATAATATTTATAAGACCTTTGGGTTGACGTTCTCCCAACGCGTGCTCCACAAGCTTATTGATACGGGGATGTCTCGCGAGAAAGCTTACGATACGGTACAACCGCTGGCCATGAAGGCTTGGGAAGAAAAGACCATGTTCCGTGATCTGGTCGAGGCTGATAAAACGGTACAGGAAAACCTTACCGATGAAGAAATCGAAGAAGCTTTTGATTTGGATCACCATACCCGCAATGTAGATCGCATTTTTGAGCGCGTTGGGTTAGAATAATACACTGGTTGAACGGATTTAACAGATGATCACGGGTCAAAACTTTGTGGTCATTTTCAGAAATAGTGTTATCGGTGTTTAATAATTAAAACTTAATATGGAGAATTGGTCAGAATTTATTTTTTCTGAGGAGCTTCCCTTTGCAGAGAAAGCCAAACAGGTTTTCGAATACCAGTTTGAAAATAATTTGGTGTATCAGCGGTATTGTAAAGCATTGGAAACCGTTAAAAGCTCGTGTCATTCCGACCTTGCCTCGGAGTCTGTATCAAAAAATGTAAAGGAAAAGATTTTGAACCGAGTTCAGGATGACATTACTTCTTATCCTTTACTACCCATCAAAGTGTTTAAAGATGCTGCGGTAACTACGCATTCCGGACAGGAATCGGGGCTTGTATTCAAAAGCAGTGGCACTTCGGAAATGCAGCGAAGTATCCACCGAGTGCATGATCCAGAGCTTTATGATCAGTCATTGTTAAAGGGATTTCGTCATTTTTACAAGCTTGATAATACTGTGATCTGGGGCTATACACCGGGGTATTCTGAAAACCCGCATTCCTCGCTGATTTATATGATTCAGAAGCTCATTGATCAGGATAATAGTGGGCTGAGTCGGTTTTTGCCACTGGATAAGCCCTTGAACCCCGGCGCGGTGAAAGAAGTCAAGCGTCAGGGTAAGCAGCTTATTCTGTTTGGCGCTGCTTTTGGATTATTGGATTTATTAGAGATGGAAAAAGTAGAATTGCCATCCAATAGTATTATTATTGAAACCGGGGGAATGAAAACGCATCGTCGAGAAGTTTCTCGCAGTGAATTGCATAGCCGCTTAGCTAACGGTTTTGGATTGGATGGTAGTCGCATTCATTCGGAATACGGCATGGCTGAGTTATTAAGTCAGGCTTATACAACTGGAGGAAAGTGGTTTCAGACGGTGCCTTGGATGCAGGTAACGATTCGCAATCCCAATAATCCAGCCGAGATTTTACCGCCGTACAAGGAGGGACTGATTGGAGTAATTGATCTGGCCAATGTGCATAGCTGTTCTTTTTTATTGACGGGCGACAAAGGAGTGATGGATAAAAAGGGTCGCTTCCAGGTATTGGGGCGATGGAATCCCAAAGATTTGCGTGGCTGCAATTTTTTAATCGATGAAGATTAAATAATTAAATAGAACTCTAAACCCTGCGGGTCTCTCAAGGGTTTTCATATTTTACTTTATCAATATCTGTTAGATCCGCAGGGTTTTAGCTGAATAATTTTTATGACAAATACCCAAAAAAGAATAAATGCGTTGTTTGAAGCCACCAAAAATTGGCTTCACGATGACAATCAATATTTAGCTGATGCCATCGACCGAACGGTGCGGGAAGGTTATTTCAGTTTTGAGGATGTCAATTATGCTATTGATGTTATTAGAAAGAGTATCAGTGAGTCAGTCATAGAAAAGTGGGTTAAGCGCGCGGAATTAGATGATGAGCATAATGCATCTCGAAAAAATGTATTGTGCCTGCACGCAGGAAATCTGCCGCTGGTGGGATTTCAGGATGCGTTTGCAACACTGTTAAGTGGCGCCCGCTATACTGGAAAGATTTCACGAAAAGATCCGTATTTGCTCCCTACATTTTTGAATGAGGTTAAGAAAACAGGGCAGTGGTCAGATATGGATGTACAGTGGACGCACCGATTAGGTGATTTTGAGGGCATGCCGCACGATGCAGTTGTTTTTGCCGGATCGGAGTCTTCGGTACCGGAGGTAAGAGATGCGATAGATAAGTTTGAGTTGGCTCATGAAGGTACCCAATTTTTGATTCGCACAGCCCATTTTTCAATGGCTTATCTGGACCAAAAAGACAACAAAACACTACGGGAGTTAGCTGATGGAATATTGCGATATGGTGGGAAGGGATGCCGTTCAGTTGCAGTGGTTGTTTCTCCCTTTTTGATAGATGATGTAAAGGAGGGGCTTACTGATCAGATAAAAAATTTTTGGCTCGAAAATCCCCAGCACGAACTACCGCCTGCCAAGCTTAAACAGCAGTATGCGTACAACGAGGCTATCGAACGTCCGCAGTTGTGGCTAAAATACTTTTTGTTGCAGGAGGGCGGTTTTGAACTTGATCAGGATTTTGTCTGCTACTGGGTGCAGGGAGGTAAGTCTAAGGTGGCTGAGTTGTCCCAACGGTATGAGTCACAATTGCAGAGCATATATGTAACAGATTCCCAAACGGAGGTACCCGATTTGAAGCAGGAAATTGAGTTATTAACTCATGTGCAGCAACCAGCCCTTTTTTGGAAACCCGATGGGGTAGATCTGTTGGAATGGTTAATTGATTAGGTATTTTATATCAGCTTTTTGAGTTGTGTAACTACTCGTTGGGCACTTTCTACCGCTCCATCCATATATCCCGGGAAAGAGGGGGCCGTTTCAGATCCTGATATAAATAGTCGGTGATCCCAATACGATTGTTGAAATACCTTGTGGCCATTATGTTGGTGAGGGATGATGGGGTCGTCATATTCGGTGTAGGTAAGGGGCTTGTTTTTCCATACGGTCTCCCGATAGGAAATGTAGCTGTCGGTTTTATCCCCATAAAATCGGCGGAGCTGGTCGAGAACTAACTGCTTTCGCTTCTCTTGTGATACCGAATGGTAAGCTGTATTCATAAATCCTTTTAGTGCATATCTGGATTGTTGCTCATCGGAATGGTCGTACATCTCGTTGACGGGGCCCACATTACTGAAGATAGTGCCGCTGGAGTTGGAACCTTTCCAAAATGGACGCTCAAAAGTAAGGGCCACTTTAATGGAGTCAGCCATCCAGGTGTGTGTGCCTGCTGCGATATTTTGGAGTTTATCGGGTAGTGAAGGAGTAAACCTGATCGACTCGATTAGCAGCTTGGGCGGTAGAGTGCTAATAACAGCATCAGCATCAAAATTAGTATTATTGGTTTGTATTTGTAGTGAGTTTCCAATATCAGCAATAGATCTTACTCTCTCATTCAGTAGGATTTGGTTTTGGTCAAGCTGATTTGCTAAAGAATGTATCAAGTTATCTGATCCGCCATCGATACGATAGCTGGGCTCTTTATTAGGAGGCAGGTCTACAAGCTGTGGTGGTGAAACTGACATTGGCTCATAGAATCCCTTGTTGCCCATAAACTGTTGAGTAGTTCCAATATTTAATTGATCAAGTAAATCCAGTAAATGAGTATGCTTTTTACCCAGCCAAGTGGCGCCCATTTCGATAGGAGCTTCAGCATCGTTACGCAGGGTGTGAATGCGTCCGCCAATGCGGTCTCGGCCTTCTAAAATGGTCGTGGAGATGTCTTCATTTTTGAGTAGGTAAGCTGTAGTTAATCCACTGAGTCCACCACCAAGTACAACTATATTTTTCATCTGCTTCTTATGTAATTTCTTTCTTTTAAAGATAATCTTTATCAATGGAAGGGAAATATATCCAATTTAATGGAGCCATTTGAAGCTGGGAATTGTTTTTTCCTCAAGCTTCATATAGGGAAACGGTTATAGAAAGTGGAATCAGTTGGCTTAGTATTCTTTCATAACCACCAGCTGAAATCGTTAAAAGATCTAATACAGGTGAGGGGCTTGCCTGGACTAAGATGATTGTTGCTCTCCAAAGACAATAGTTATAAGAACGATAGCATCTGATTTAACACTGTAGGAATAGGGCTGTCCCTTTTTGAGATATAACCAATCATCATGCGTTAATGAACTTGCCCTGCCATCTATTTGAAATAGTATTTCTCCCTGTAAGCATTGCACCGAAATTTCACTGTCCAGGACATGTTCTTCTACTGATTTACCCTGTGGCAGGGCCATGCGAATAACTTCCATGTTATCCGTTTTCACCAGCGCATAAGATGTGTCTACATCCAGCTCTTCACGCAAAGATTGAAGATTGATGGGATCCCCTGATTGTACGTGTCCGTAACGCATAATCAACCTCCGATGTTTTGGTGGGTATTGATAGAAGTAATCTAATCAGAATTAGCCAATAGAGAAAACAATAAGACGAATAAATTCTATTTATTACTAAGGGAGAAAAGTTTTTTGGTTTATCAGTCAGAAGTTGGTTTTTGCATTACAATGTAGATGTTTCGTCCCGATTGTTTTTTGGAACTAACAAGTCGAAATCCTGCTTGCGACAGTTCATCGATTGCAGTTTCAGCGGTAACCCCGTGTTGGTTGCCAGAAGAGCGTCCTTCGGGATCAGCCTCAGAACTTCGCGGTTCAAAATCTATGATTGCTAACTTGCCACCTGGTTTTAAGGATTGATACAAGCTGACGTTGAAATCTTTAGGATTAGTAATATGATGATATACCCTGCGTAAATATATAGCCTCGCAACATTGCTCTGGCAGATTGGTACGTTGCGGGTGACCTTCAAGGATTGTAATGTTAGCTGGGTCAGCGTTTTCTATTGCCTGCTTTAATTCTGCAATTTGCGCATCTCCCAATTCGGTACTGTATATTGTTCCCTGGGGACCAATATACTCAGCAATATCCAGCGTTTGGTCACCATCACCCGCGCCAATATCTGCTACTGTTGCACCTTTCTCAATATTGAGTGCTTCAATAATCCATTGAACATCCGATTGGTTGCCCGGTGCTTGCGCACAGGCCAGAGAAGTGAAAGCAAGTATAACGAGCAATATTAAAGGGACTCTCTTACAATAGAAATGGTTTGTGAAAGAAATCATAATCAGAGGATTTGGTTACAAGGAATTATTTAGAGCGAACCACCTTATGGAATAACACATTCGTACAAATAAATCTAAGTTTATTTCCAACTGTATAAAAACGTTGACTTCCGTTATATTAGCTCATCAAAATTTTAGGGAAGCAGTGTTGTACACTTTATTATCAGCATACAAATCGTAGAAGAATGACGTATACTTTTTGGGATTTTCTGCAACTCATTGGAGCCTTGGGAATTTTCATCTATGGGATGAAGGTTTTCAGTGATGGTCTCCAAAAAGTGGCAGGAAATAAATTACGGGCTATTCTTAAAGGGATGACCAGTACCCGCTTTCGGGGCATTTTAACAGGTTTTACTACCACAACCATTACTCAGTCTTCATCAACGACTACCGTAATGGTTGTAAGTTTTGTGAATGCGGGGCTTATTACATTTCTGGAGTCAACCGGGGTGGTTATGGGGGCCAATATTGGTACAACCGTAACAGCTTGGATGATTTCTATTTTCGGGTTTAAAATGCAGATAACACCGTTGGCTATGATGCTGATTGGGGTCTTCTTCCCGTTTATCTTTTTTGGCCGCGAAAAGTTGCAAAACCTTGCCGAGGCGATGATCGGTTTCGGGATTCTTTTTATTGGACTCGATTTTATCAAAAATGGAGTGCCTAATATCCAAGACAATCCCGAAATGTTTATGTTTTTGGATTCGTTTACGGAATTCGGGTTTGCTTCCATCCTTATTTTTGTCGTCGTGGGAACCCTGTTGACCTTAGTTACACAGTCATCTTCGGCCGCTTCAGCAATCACTCTTGTAATGCTATTTGAGGGGTGGATCGATTTCCCTATTGCGGCTGCTATGGTTCTGGGAGAAAATATAGGGACAACAGTTACCGCAAACATTGCAGCAGTGGTTGGTAATGTGTATGCAAAGAGAGCAGCTCGATTTCACTTTGTGTTTAATATCTTTGGGGTCTTTTGGATGCTGTTAATGATTGATCCGTTTTTGATGGGGATCGATAATGCCATGGGCTATTTTATGGCGGATTATACGTCTGTGCTCGGTGCGAATATTGATCAGGTCGGTCGTGCTAATGCAACCTTGGCGGTATCACTATTTCACACGGTATTTAATGTATTAAACGTGCTGCTACTGGTCGGGTTTGTACCCTATATCGTTAAATTCATTGAGAAGTATCAGAAGGAAGAAAAAGACACACAGCACCGACTGCAGTACATATCCTCAGGTATGATGTCTTCGCCCGAACTGTCTATGTCGCAGGCGCATAAAGAAATTGAATTGTTTGCCAAACTGATTGAAAAAATTCACTTTAGTTTTCAGGGGCTATTGTTCAATAAGCAGAACAGGCAAGACCGATTTTTGAAAAAGATCGAAAAGCGGGAACAAATTACCGATAATATTGAGCTGGAAATTGCCGAATATCTGACAAAGATATCGAGTTATAATCTTACTGAAAAAGCAACCCGTCGTATCCGCGGAATGCATAGTATGATTAACGACTTGGAACGGGTAGCTGATATTTATTACCAGATGTCGAAGACTTTTGAGCGGATGCAAAATGAAGGAAGTAAACTTCCGGATGATGCTATGAAAAAACTTGGGCAACTACTCGATTTAGTTCACGATTCCATTCGCAATGTTCGTGAGAATTTGGATAAAGACGGTAACGAAATCGATCTCGATAACTCGATGGAAATTGAAGATGCTATTGATGATTGTCGGGATGAATTAATGGAATTTCATTATGCCCAGCTTGAGAAAAAAATCTATTCAAACGAAGTAGGCTTTATATTTCTGGATTATTTGAATCGGTTAGAAAAAATTGGGGATCACTTGTTTAACGTTAACGAAGCCCTGGCCGGAGTGAAGGTGAAATCAGCTTATAAGACGGTTATGGAAGAAAGAGGCTGATTGCTCTAAGTTATACTGTTGGATTTATTACAACAAAGGAGAGGATGGAGAATCCTTTCTTCAAACCAGCCCAAATTTTGCTTATCTTTGGCGACTGATGATAAGAGCAGTAACGCGTATTTTAAAAATTTGATACTTGGTGAATCGCAGTATCTGTGTCATGCTGAACTGGTTTCAGCCTCTACATCTGATAGATCCTGAAATAAATTCAGGGTGACATAAGATTTATCAACCAGATCATTAGCGTGCTATTACGCAAAAAACTAATATCAAAGACTAAGAAATTACTGAATGAGTTCGTACAAGCCGGAAGATATTGAATCCAAATGGCAACAGTATTGGCAGGAGAACAAAACGTTTAAAACGCCAGAAGATCATGATAAGCCCAAATATTATGTGTTGGATATGTTTCCATATCCCAGTGGTTCGGGGTTACATGTAGGGCATCCCGAAGGGTACACGGCTACCGATATCCTGGCGCGCTACAAGCGCATGAACGGTTTTAACGTGTTGCATCCTATTGGATGGGATGCCTTTGGATTGCCGGCCGAACAGTATGCCGTGAAGACGGGCACGCATCCACGAGAAACCACACAGGAGAATGTAAATCGGTTTCGGGAACAGCTCCAGGATTTGGGTTTTAGCTATGACTGGGACCGCGAAGTGAATACCACTGATCCCGATTATTATAAGTGGACACAGTGGATTTTTCTGAAACTGTACGAGAAGGGACTGGCTTACGAAGATGATGTGCCGGTAAACTGGTGTCCTGAGTTGGGAACCGTGTTGGCTAATGAAGAAGTGATCGATGGAAAGAGTGAAGTAGGTGGCTTTCCGGTTGTGAAAAAGCCCATGCGTCAGTGGGTGCTTAAGATTACCGAATATGCTGATCGTTTGTTGGAAGGGCTTGATGATTTGGATTGGCCGGAATCTACTAAAAAGATGCAGCGCGACTGGATCGGAAAATCCATCGGCGCCGACATTGATTTTGAAATTGCCGGTTATGACGAAGAAATCCGCGTATTTACCACACGTCCCGATACTATTTTTGGGGCAACCTATATGGTACTGGCTCCGGAACATGATTTAGTTGATAAGATTACGACGGAAGATCAGAAAAAAGCGGTAGAAGACTATCAAGAAGAAGCGGCCCGAAAATCTGATTTAGAACGCACGGAGCTTAGTGATGAAAAAACGGGCGTATTTACAGGGGCCCATGCGATAAATCCCGCAACAGGGGAAGAGATCCCCATTCTGGTAGCTGACTATGTATTGGTGACGTATGGCACCGGGGCGATTATGGCTGTGCCGGGACATGATGACCGCGACTGGGAATTTGCCCAAAAGTTTGATCTGGATATCGTAGAGGTTGTTGAAGGTGGTGATATTACCGAAGGAGCTTATACGGATACCGAAGAGGGAACGCTGGTCAACTCGGAAAGTGATGATATTTCACTGAATGGATTGTCGGTTGATGAAGCGATTGAAAAAATCACTGACTGGCTCGAGAAAATCGGGCAGGGAGAAAAAGCCGTCAATTATAAGCTTCGTGATTGGCTATTCTCCCGTCAGCGTTATTGGGGCGAACCATTCCCTATTATCCACGTTGATGGTGAACCAAAGCCTGTTGGCAAAGATAACTTGCCGGTAACCTTACCCGAAATGGATGATTTTGAACCCACAGAAGACGGTGAGCCGCCACTGGCCAAAGCAACTGACTGGGTAAATACCGAGGATCCTGAAACTGGAAAACCGGCTAAGCGTGAAACGAATACGATGCCGCAATGGGCGGGGTCATGTTGGTATTATCTTCGCTATTGTAGTCCCGAATTTAATGAAGGGCCTGTAGATCCCAATGAAGAAAACTACTGGATGCCGGTGGATATGTACGTGGGTGGTGCCGAGCACAGCGTGTTGCACTTGTTGTATGCCCGTTTTTGGCACAAGGTATTGTATGATTGCGGAGTGGTATCTACCAAAGAGCCGTTCCAGCGATTGGTTCACCAGGGCATGATACTTGGTGAGATGGAATTTACTGGTTTCAAAAGTGAGGGCAATTGGATTTCTACTGATGCTGCCGATGAGGTAGAGGATGTTGAGCGTGTGAAGCTAAGTGAAGATCAGGTAGAGAAAAAAGGTGATAACTTTGTGATCAAAGGCACGGAAATCACCGTGGATGCCAAAGCGCACAAGATGTCGAAATCGCGCGGGAATGTAGTAAATCCCGATGATATTGTGGAGCAGTACGGCGCGGATTCCATGCGGCTGTACGAAATGTTTATGGGGCCGCTGGAGCAGGTGAAGCCGTGGAGCACCCAAGATGTGGATGGTGTATATCGCTTCTTGGGACGCGTGTGGCGTCTGATGATTGATGAAGATAGTGGGGCGTTAAATGATTCTGTTACGGATGAGGAACCATCTAAAGAACAGTTGAAAACCTTGCACGAATGTATTCAGAAAGTGACTGGTGATATTGAGGGACTGGCGTTTAATACGGCTATTTCAGCGATGATGATTTTTATCAATGAAGCCAATAAGTGGGATGACCACCCCAAGTCTATTTTGGAGCCTTTTGTTAAGCTTCTGTCTCCGTTTGCACCGCATATCGCTGAGGAGTTATGGAATAGGCTCGGTCATGATAAGTCGATCACTTATGCCGAATGGCCAGAATTTAACGAGGAATACTTGATTTCCGATACGCAGCTGTATCCTATCCAGGTGAATGGCAAGGTGCGTGGAGAGATTCATGTTCCCCGTGAAAAAGCCAAGGATAAAAAGTATGTACTTTCAGAGGCGAAGGCCGACAAGAATGTGAAGAAATATTTGGAAGACGGAAATGTTGTGAAAGAGATTTTTGTCCCCGAACGGATTGTGAATCTGGTTGTAAAATAAAATAGTTGCAGGTTTACATAGATTTAAATCGATAATTTCTGGTATTGTAGTGTAGCAAAAGTTCATCTGATGGTTGGGTTTGCCATCAGATGAATTAGTTTGTTAATAGCATTCGCCCAATTCGTGTTCTGATAACTTCCTTTTCTTTTTTGAGTTAGAAATACTTTTTTCAAGAGAGTATTAATAAAAGTATAACTGTGGGGGCGTTATGATATTTCCCATTGCGATTTTTCTGATTGGGATTCTGCTTATCGTCTATTTTTCCGAAAAATTGGTGGAAGCTACTGTTGGTACTTCCATAGCTTTTAGTATTTCTTCTTTCTTGATTAGCGTTATTGTGATTGGGTTTGACCTCGAAAACCTTGGGCTTGGAGTGGTAGCTTCTTATGAAGGAGTTTCGGGTATCGCTGTTGGTACTATCATTGGGTCGGCGATGGTAGCTGTAGGGCTTGCGCTGGGAATTACGGCATTGGTTGCGCCGATGAAGTTTAAAAAAGTACCGATGCAGATTTCGCTAATTCCTGTCGGGGCCGTGCTGCTATTTGGGACGCTCAGTTTTGATGGCCAATTATCTCGCATTGATGGAGTGATTTTATTACTGGGTTATATTGCCGCAATCTGGTATCTAATCTATCTCGCTCAAAGAGGGATAGATGTTCGTTCCACGGGTGAAGTTGCGGAAGTTTTAGAGGAGGGCAAAGAATTAAGCCGATTGCAGGCGATTATGATGCTGGCAGGGTCACTGGTAGCCATTGTAGTTGGCAGTGAATGGGTTCTATGGGCATCCCGGGAACTTATGGGGGGATTAGGATTATCAGATACCCTATTTGGAATGACAGTTATTGCTCTTTTGGTGAGTATTGAAGAGGTGGCCCGTGAGTTACCCGCAGCATTAAAAGGGCGTCCGGAGATTACTTTCGGGAATATAGTGGGGTCAGTGTTAGCTTTTTTTCTATGTAATGCCGGTATAATAGCGCTTGTTAATCCGGTACCTATAACGAATGAAGTGTTTAACTTTTATCTGCCCTTCAGTTTAGGCATTGTACTTTTTGTAACCTTATTGATGATAAAAAAATCTATTCCGCGTTGGGCAGGAGCGCTATTGGTTTTGGGATATCTGGTGTTTTTTGTCCGGGGATATTGGTAGTTAAATAGAATTTGAATGTCAATATTTTTCGGAGCAATCTTTCAATAACGAGATCAATTATTGAAAAAAAGTGATGTCTTGCTTATTCCGTAGAATAGCGGGCAGTTTACCCTGAGCTTTATCTTTCCCTTTACTGGCTAACCAGTTGTTTATTTGTTGTTGCGAAATAGTATGAATATCAGGTTGGGTTAGCGCGCTACTTTCTCGTCGGATGGCATAATGTCGATTAATTTTACGGAGTTCTTGGTCAATTTTTTGGGAGAGGGTGTTCAGGGTATCTCGATGCAGTGGAGTTTCGGTACGAATGAACCAAATATGTTTGGGAGCAGAGGCATCATCCTCAAGAATAGCTCCAATCGTAAAGTTACCGACTTCAAAATTCATTTCTTCTGAGACATTATGAAGGGCTTCTTCTGCTTCGTAGGCATAAAGTGCTTCCCCGTAATCATCCAACATTTCGCTTACACGTCCCATAACTTTAATTCGCGGGGGATCGGTCTGGGTAAACTCCACAATGTCGTTGAGTGCGTAACGCCACAAACCAGAATTAGTAGTAACCAACATAGCATAGGGCGTATTTGGTTTTACATCCCAAAGCGGAACTGTTTCTTGTACAGCCATTGAATCTTGATCGGGGAGGGGGTTGGGCACAAATTCATAAAAGATGCCGTTGTCAGCCACCAGCTTCATGTCTTTTTTGGCAAGCTTATCAGTAAATGAAAAATATCCTTCCGAAGCCCCGTAGGTTTCGATGAAACTGACATCCGGTTTATCGAGCAATTTTTCCAGATGAGGTTTATAGTTTGCCAGCTTTACGCCGCCGCAGACCAGCAGTGTCAGATTAGGCCAAACTTCCCGAATATTTGATGCTCCCGTTTTATTGAGCACTTCTTTAAACATGGTTAATATCCAGCTGGGTACGGCGGTGATGACCCGAATATCACTGTTTATTGCCTTGGTTACTGTTTGGTTAACTTTTTCATCAAACGGAAGCTGGCTGAGTTTGGTAGGATCAATCAGCTGGAATGGGGTCAGCCACCATGGCGCTTGCTGAGCGGTATAAGCACTTATCTCCCCGATTTGATAGCGATCTTTCTTTTCGAGCGTGCCGGGAATGCTGATATGTTTCCCCCACAGATCAAAGATATTGGGATGCTGCTTGAGGTAGTTTAATACGACCTTTCGCATGAAGGAGCGATCAGCATCAAGTCTTGCATCAGTCAAGGGCAGATGTTTGCCTTCTCCAGAGGTGCCCGCCGATACGGCATATTTGTTGACCTTGCCAGGCCAAAAAATATTTTCTTTTCCTTGTTTAAGAGACTCAATCCGGGATTTAATATCTTCGTAAAAAGAGATAGGGATACGGCCGGTAAACTCTTCAAGGGTATCAATAGACTTAAAATCATATTGTTGACCAAATTCAGTGTCTTGGGCTGTATGTAGTAAACGGAAAAGTTGTTGCTGTTGAATTTCTCGGATAGTCAAAACGGAGATATTTTGCTAATGTCGTTTTAGTAAGAAAATAAAAAAGCCCCGAAAGGTTCGGGGCTGAATATTTAATACAAAGAATTCACCAGGTTATCGGTTTTCAACGGAAACCCATTCTTTGTTCTTTTCACCAATATACAGGGCACGGGGTCGAACAAGGCGGTTGTTTTCGGCTTGCTCAATATAATGGCCCGTCCAGCCAGAAACGCGACTCATAGCGAAAATACAGGTATAAAGGTCAGGTTTGATTCCCATCGAGTAGTAAACAGTAGCAGAGAAGAAATCAACGTTAGGGTCAATATTTTTCTCATCCTTCATTGTTTTGAGGATAGCCTCTGACCATTCATAAAGATTTTCGTGACCGGTTTCTTCAGAAAGTTTTTCAGACATGCTTCGCAGAATACGAGCACGTGGATCCATCGTTTTGTATACGCGATGACCAAAGCCCATGATTTTTTCCTTGCGCTCCAGTCGACCGTGTACATAATCAACCGGATCGGCATCTTTTTCTTCAATATCTAACAGCATATTCATAACCTGCTGGTTAGCACCACCGTGTAGAGGCCCTTTAAGAGCGCCGATAGCACCTGTCACTGAAGAATACATATCAGACTCTGTTGAGCAGATAGCACGGTTTGTAAACGTCGAAGCATTCATACCGTGCTCGGCGTGGAGGATCAAGCAGAGGTCCATTGTTTTTTCGGCCTGTTCTCCGGGCTCTTCGCCGTTGAGCATATAAAGGAAATTGTAAGCTGTGCTTTTCTCACGAAGTGGCGAGATAACCTCTTTTCCATTTCTTGCCCGATCGTAAGCTGCAATAATAGTAGGAATTTTTGCAGTAATGGAAATAGCCTGGTTAAGACGGAATTCTTTTTCGTCGTTTGTTTGTACTTTATGGAAGTCGCCAAGCATAGAAACAGCCGTTCGCAATACAGCCATCGGTTCTGCATTTTTCGAAGTATTTTGCAGATAATTCAAAACCGGTTCGGGCAGTTCACGCTTATTTTGCAGCTTGGTGTTAAGCTCGTCTAATTCTTCCTGGTTGGGAAGGCGGTCATTCCATAAAAGAAAGCAAACCTCTTCAAAGCTTGCATTCTCAGCCAACGTATCAATATCGTATCCGGCATAAATAAGTTCTCCTTTTTCTCCATCGATAAAACTTTTGGTACTGCTAAAGGCAACAATACCTGCAAGACCTTTATTAATGTGCGGATACTGACTTAAATCAATTTCTGTATTTGTGCTCTCAGCCATTCTATACTCCGAAATTTTAGATTGGATATAAACTTTTTGTTGCGGTTAAATGTAATGAAAACAGATGAAAAAATCAGGGATAAGTTGAACGCTATCAATCATTAAACCCTGATTTTAAATATCTTAACGAAAGTTAGGTTAACAGCGTTTACTTAAAGGAGCTTTGATACGCTGAATAGGGAAGGGGCTACCCTTCGTTTAGCTTTTTAGCATCATTCCAGTGTTTGTCCATTTCTTCAAGCGAAGACTCTGAGATAGATTTATCCTCATCTTGTAGCGTTTGTTCAATATATTGGAAACGGTTGATAAATTTCTTGTTTGTTGCACGCAGACTATCCTCAGCATTAAGATCAAAAAAGCGCCCTATGTTGACGAGTGAAAACAACAAGTCCCCAAACTCTTCGCGGCTTTTTTGATGGTTTTCTTCTGCAAGAACCTCTTTGAATTCCTGCAATTCTTCCTCCAGTTTTTCCCAAACCTGTGAAGATTCTGGCCAGTCGAAGCCTACATTAGCAGCTTTTTCCTGCATCCGTTGGGCACGAATGAGGGCGGGAAGTTGTTTGGGGATGCCATCTAATACTGATTCTTTGCCTTCATCCATTTTAATATTTTCCCAGTTTTCAGCAACTTGGTCTTCATCTACAGCAACCTCATCCCCAAAAACATGCGGGTGGCGACGTATTAGTTTTTCTTGAATCGAATAGATTACGTTCTCAATCGAAAACGTATTGGTTTGCTCGGCCATCCTGCTGTGAAAAACGACATGGAGCAAAACGTCTCCTAATTCTTTCTCCAGTTCCTCAAAATCCTCTTCGTCAATAGCTTCAACAGCCTCATAAGCTTCTTCAATGAGATTATCTTTGATACTCTGGTGGGTCTGTTTACGATCCCATGGGCATTCGTTACGGAGAATTTTTACGATTTTAACAAGATCTTCAAAATTTCTGGTCGGTTTTCTGTCTTCTGCCATTGCGAGTTAAAAATGAAGAATTAGGAATTAAAATTACTGAAAATGAGTGATTGCTCATTGCCACCCATTTCAGGTTTTACGTTTTTTCTTTTTAGCAGCGGGAAAGAGAATATTATTGAGAATCAATCGATATCCCGGACTGCTGGTGTGTAAGCTTAAATCGGTAGGAGGGTCATTGACGCGATGTGTGTAATCCTCGGGATCGTGACCAGCATAAAAGGTAAAGGTGCCCTGCCCATAATTGCCATGGATATATTTCACCATACCACGGCCGGGACTTTCGCCTAACACGACAACCGATTCTTTGATTTTATCTTTTTGGAACGCTGTTGTTTGTCCATAGAATCCGCGGATACTACTTACATGATTTTGTGTAAGCATGGTTGGGACGGGGTCCCACTTGGCGGAAAATTCAAAGAGTGTAAAAAAGTCAATCGTTTTATCTACTTCATCAATTTGTACAGGGACATCAATATCAGCGTGCTCATATTCGGAGGGATCAGTACTGAGTACAAAATCAGTAAATGCCAGAGTGTTTTCGAAGTCTAACTTTTGTTGTGCATTGGGATCCATAGGATCACCGTCAAATTGTGACGGTACGATGTCGACTCCCTGAGATGCAAGAGCAATATCAAAAGTATCGGTGCCGGAGCACATAGCAAAAAGAAATCCCCCATTACCGACATATTCTTTGATTTCAGCAGCTATTGCTTTTTTCTCATTGCTTACCTTGTTATACCCCAACTCTTGGGCCATGGCTTCCATTTCTCGAACCTGTTTTATATACCAAGGCTGGTTGCGTGATGAAACCCAGAACTTGCCATACTGACCAGTAAAATCTTCGTGATGTAGATGTAACCAGTCGTACTCCGAGAGTTTACCATTAAGCACTTCCGGGTCCCACACCTTGTCGAATTCCACTCCGGCATACGTAAGGGCCAGCGTTACAGCATCATCCCAGGGAAGTGCTTGTTTGGGAGTATAAACTGCGATCTTGGGTGCTTTGTCAAGTTGAATAACAGAGGTGTTGGCATCGGGCTGTTCAACTTCACTAATTAGTTTTGCGGCTTCAGCATTGGAAATAACTTCTGCTTTAACATTTTTTAGTCGGGTTTTTTTGAGCAGGTTTTCCGAGTAGTTGGTCATAAAGCTACCCCCACGGTAATTGAGTAGCCACTGCGAAGAATTTCCATCCTGCAGATTGTTAAAGATGATGCCGTAGGCTTTAAGATGATTACTCTGTGAGGCATCCATGGGGATAAAAAGTTTATCCTGTGCCTGTATGGATGTACACAGTACAAACGTAATAAGTAGTGGAAGTAAGAGATTTCGGAATCTCATATTAAACCTGTATTTCTTCGAGTTCTTGAATGCGGTTGCGGACATAGGTGGCATAAAATCCATTGGGATATTGAAGCAATAACTCTTCGTATAATTCAATTAACTGTTCAGTAGTTTGGGGAATCGGAAAGTTCTTTTTTTGCGAGCTATCAGATACTGAGGTATCTAAATCAACAGAAGCAATATCATCGTTCGTTATAATTTGATCAGCCAGTTGGGCTTTAACCCACATTAGCCGTTCTTTAATGGGCGAATAGTTACCTTGTTGCTTTAAATACGACGAAACAGCGCGGTAGACGAAATGTGCGTTCTGATCATTTTTTGAATGGTCTAACTCAAGCAGGGCATATCCAATCATTGGATTGGTTGGCTGATTACTTAATAGCTTTTTTATTGTAGTAATTCCTTGTTGGTGTTTGCCGTGAGAAAGATGTTCCATAAAATTAGCAAAAGGTTGCAGCTGAGCACCTGAACTGTCAGCCTGTAATCCTTTTTGAATCCAAATTCGTAGTTTTACCGCATCGTTGGCATAGTAAGAGGTAGTTTGTCGCTCAAGGGCATTAAGCTGTATTTTAGCAAATTCGTAATCTCCGGCAAAAAAGTCAGTTAAGGCCAGGTAATAACGATTTTTTTGAGCCAGATCTCCAATGCGTTCTTGATTATTGCTTTTTGAAAATGAGATACGGGCCTGAGTATATTCTTGATTATAAAGGTACAGGCGTCCCCGAATGTGAGCCTCTTGGGCAGTATGTTTATTATCAGGCGAATTTTCTTTGAGCTGCTCCAGGTAATATTGAGCTTTTTCGGGATCATGAAAAACATCCAAGGCCAAATCACTTAACATTAGCAGAACTTGATCAAGGCGATGATAGGTTGAAGAATTTTTCTGTAGATCCTCAAGAGTCTCTAACGCTTTTTGGTAGAGCTGATCTTTTTGGGAGGACAAGTCGAGATTATGGTCTGCCAAATATTGTGCCCATTGGATGTAAACCTTGCCCAATTCTTCTTTACTGCGATCGGCTAAAGAGGCCACGTTGTTATCGACATAATAGGAGTAGGCTTGCTCAGCCAGCTTAAACTCTTCAGCAGCCAGTAGTTTAGATCCCAAATTATACAGCGTATAAGTAAGATTTGGAGATTGGGCTTCAGCATTTTTGGCTGTAGCAACAGCACGTTTATATAACTTGCGTTCTACGAGTAACCAAATTTCGAGCTGTTGCAGGTTTTGATAGCTTGGGTGATCAGCAGAAAGATCTTCAAGAAAATCCGAGATTTCTAAAATAGCTATGTCATAAATATAATCATCCCGGGCTCTTATTAGTTGCCGCTGGACGAAGCCGAGTCGGTCGGGATTAGTTTGAACAAGATTTAAAAATTCTTTTAGGGCTTGCTCATAATTGCCAGCCTGCATATAGGTTTCACCGAGTTCGGATGCGATTAGAGTAGAGTTGCTAAAGGAGGTTTTTAACTGTTGATAAATCTCAATAGCTTTTTGGTATTCTTTTCGCTCTGTTGCTGTTCTGGCGACGTTCAGATATGCCTGTTGATCTCCCTCTTTTTGCGAAAGAATTTCATCCCAAATGATAAGTGCTTGTTTGTTGTCGCCGCTGATATGATATAGTTCTCCAAGTCGAATCTTCGCCTGGATGCGTTGTTCATTTGCATCAATAGCTTCTTGGGTTATGGCAATAGCTTTGTCGTATTCCTTAAGGTTTATTAAACTTTCGGTAAGCTTGTTGAGATATAAATATCGGTATGGTTCATTTTGATAGAGTTGCTCAAACTTTTGGGCAGCTTCTTCATACTTTTGGGCTCTTAACAGCCGATCAGCCTCAAAATAGGTGTTACTTTGCTGGGCCTGGAGAGGCAGGGAGCAGAGCATCAGCAAAGGTATTGTAAGGATAAGCAATAGGGGGGTGCAACTTTTGTTCATTGGGATACCCATAGCATTATTGATGCGCCAAAAAATCAGGAGCAAAAGATTTCATTGTATTATAAAATCTGTGGAGCGGAAATCCCACTACATTGTAATAGTCGCCCCGTATTTCTTTTACAAAGAGTGCACCATGTGGATCCTGAATGCCATAAGCGCCGGCTTTATCCATGGGACTTCCTGTTGCTACATATGCATTTACAAGTTTGGGATCGAGATCTCCAAAGATAACTTCTGTTTTCTCAACAAACGTTGTCTGGCTAATAATGTTATTATCGTTATCTGTTTTTATAAGGGTTACGCCAGTTAGCACCTCATGTGTTTTTCCGCTCAGTTTTTGTAGCATGGTTTTAGCATCAGAAGAGGAGGAAGGTTTCTCCAAAATGGAATCATTAAATGCTACAATAGTATCAGCGCCAATAATAAGACCATGGTTATATTTGGGAGCTATATCTTCAGCTTTTCGTTGTGCAAGCGTACGGACAATTTCTGCCGGTGACCATTGTGGATTGTAATGTTCATCAACCTCACTGGGGGTAACTGTAAAAGTAAGGTCAATTTTGTTGAGCAGAGTTTTTCGTCGCGGACTTCCAGAAGCAAGAACGATAGTCTTCAAAATAGTAGAATATCCAGATTAAGTATATATTCGTCGCTTATAAGTAGGTGTAAAGCGATATTTTAAGTATTGATTGGGGAAGGTAACTAAAATCCAAACGTTGATCATCCCGAAAGATTTTGCAAATTGATTACTACTTTTTGTAGCTCAATAAATCAATCGTTACTTTTGCTGAAAATTGTGATGAAAGAAATTGAGTGTACAGACGTTACACTTTTCATGGTAATATCATAAAATGACTTTGGTGATATGAGTTCAAATAAAAGAGGACGACATCGTTCTAAGCAGCCAATGATTTTTGATGCCTGGAACTACAAAGTGCTGGCATTAGGAATATTTTTGGTCATTATTGGGTTTGCGGCAATGTATATTGAAAATGAAGTTCAAGGATTTATATCACTCTATGTATCGCCTATCGTAATAATGAGTGGGTATTTGACCGTTGTCGTTGCAATTCTTAAACACGATCAGGGCACTTCTAAGGCAAGCTGATAACAGTGGTGCACCTCATGGATCGTAAGCTCAATGCGTTACTACTTTTTGTAGGAGTCGTCATATTTATTGTTTCTGCTGATCCTACCCAGCAGTGGAATATTTTGGTCGGAATTGTATTGGCGTCTATTTTTTCTTTTGGAGCTTTTGTCTTTAAAGGACTTTCGCTCGATGGCATGTTTTCAGCAATTGTGGTAGGTATTTTCGCTTTTGGTCTTGGAGGATGGAAACTGGCCGTTGTGTTAGTGCTATTTTTTGTGAGTAGCGTCGCCATTTCTGATCGTCCAACATGGGGTAAAAATAATATTCCCGAGTACTCACGAAGAGATGGATTGCAGGTTTGGGCAAATAGTTTTTGGATGGTTGTTTTTTTGATATGTTCTACCATCTTTAAGGCCCCAATTTTTTTGATAGGAGCTATAGCTGCAATTGCAACGGCTACTTCAGATACTTGGGCTACTGAACTGGGTAGTAAAGATCGTGATAATACATATTTAATTACTACTTTTGAACACGTAGCCCCGGGCACTGATGGTGCAATAAGTGTTAAGGGTACGGGAGCAGCGCTATTTGCTGCAGTAATGATTTCTACCGTTAGCGTTTACGTTTTTTCACTTCATTTGTCTGTTTTTATCATCATTTTGATAACAGCCTTTTTGGGATGTTTTATCGATTCTTATTTAGGAGCAATTTTTCAACAGAACAAACGCATAGTAACTGTTCCAGCCACAAAGGTAGAGCTTAAAGTTTCTAATAATTTAGTGAATACTATTTCTACCGGTTTGGGTGGGTTACTGGCAATAATTTTTAAACTGTTTTTTGCATGAAGAAAGTATGGTATAAACAACTACATTGGCAGATTATCATTGGACTTGTATTAGGGTTAATATGGGGATTGGTAGCCAGTATAGGTGGCTTTACAGATTTTACAACAGATTACGTGCAACCAATCGGAACGATCTTTATAAATCTGTTGAAATTGATAGCAGTGCCACTGGTATTAGCCTCATTGGTTGTGGGTGTTACAAGTCTGAATGATGTTGCCAAACTTTCCCGAATGGGAGGTAAGACCATCGGTATCTATATAGTGACTACTATATTAGCTATCACTATCGGTCTTACGGTAGTAAATATTGTTCAGCCCGGTGACTTTTTACCACCAGAAACGCAAGAACAGTTAATGTCGGGTTATCAGAATAATATTGAAGGTTCTGCCGAATCGGCTCAGGAAGTCTTGGACCGGAGCCCCATGACGTTTTTTGTCGATATCGTACCCGAAAACTTTTTTGCAGCAGCCTCGGATAATGGAAATATGTTGCAGGTTGTTTTTGTAGCAATCCTGCTCGGTATTGGATTGATACAGATTCCAGCCGAGAAAAGTAAGTCACTTGTTAACTTTTTTGATTCTCTTAACGAGGTCATCATTAAGATTGTCGATTTGGTGATGAAAATTGCCCCGTATGGTGTCTTTGCTCTAATGGCAGGGGTTATTGTCGATTTGGCGGGTGACGACATCAGGCAAGCCTTAGACTTGCTGGGAGCACTGGCATGGTATACGGTTGTGGTGGTTTTAGGACTATTCCTTCATTTAATGATTGTTTATTCCGGGTTGTTTAAAATATTCAGCAATATGAAATTGCGCGACTTTTTTAAAGCTATTCGTCCGGCGATGTTATTAGGATTCAGTACGAGTTCAAGTGCGGCTACATTACCTGTTACGATGGAACGCGTCGAAAAAAATGTAGGCGTCGATGAAGAGGTGGCGAGTTTTGTACTACCTATTGGTGCAACCATCAATATGGATGGAACCAGCCTGTACCAAGCCGTTGCGGCCGTGTTTATTGCTCAGGCGTTGGGCCTTGAACTGGGAATTGCTCAGCAGCTAACGATTGTACTTACCGCGACTCTTGCTTCCATTGGGTCAGCAGGGGTTCCCGGAGCTGGCATTATTATGCTGGTCATTGTGTTACAAGCTATTCAAGTGCCGGTCGAAGGTATTGCACTTATTTTAGGTGTTGACCGTATTTTGGATATGTGCCGAACGGCAGTGAATATTACCGGCGATGCAGCTGTTGCTGTAGCGGTAGCTCATACCGAGGGATTATTAGGAGAAATGCATTTTGATGATGAATAAGTGAAAGGTGAACGTTGAAGAGCGGGATTCCCTTAGAACTAATGAACAGGTAAATATTATGATTCACGCACATAATCTTATGCTAAGTATATCGGGATGAGGATACTTTATGTTGTTCCCGTTCTCTTTTGTTGTTTCTTTTTGATGGGAGTTGCTGGCAGTCAGGCAAAAATTTCTGCAGATTCCACTTCTTATGAGCATCGATTGGAAGAGGGGATTGATGCTTTTTACAAGTCGAAATGGGTCAAAGCCCAGCGTATTTTTGATGCGTTGAAGCAACAACAGCCAACGGATTCAAGAGCCTATTTCTTTGACTCAATGATTCCATTTTGGAAATACTATTTTGGCGAAAAATCGTCTGAGGCTGCCGAGGAATTTATGCAGCGTTCACAAAAGGCGATTGAAGTGAGTACTCAGCAGCTCAATGAAAACTCCTCAGACACAACCATGGTTTTAATGCTTAGTGGATTGTATGGTTATCAGAGTTTGGTATTAGCAACAGAAGAAAATTATCGGGCAGCGCTTCAAGGGGGGATGACTGGATTTAAATACACCCGGCAGTTACTGTCTATCAATGATGATAATCCCAAAGCTTTAATTGGGAAAGGGATTTTTTATTATATGATAGGCAGTGTTCCCAATGGGTTAAAGTGGGTGACAAATATGGTGGGGATATCGGCCGATATGCAAGAGGGATTGGAGGTTTTGGAACAAGCGGCAAACTCTGACAGTTATATAAGTAATGATGCCAAGATGATTTTGGCCTATCTATACGAGCGGGAAGAGAAGTATGATCGGTCACTGACTCATTTGGAAGAGTTGTGTGAGCGTTATCCTGAAAATATAATTTTTCAATATAACCGAGCCCGGCTGTTAGAAAAAAATAATCAGCCTACGTTAGCCCGCAAAAAGTACCAACAAATTGTGAAAATGAACACGCAAGTATTAGAAATTCTTCAACAAAAAAGTAAGGCGCGTCTTCACAATTTATAACGATCTTTATTAAAAGATGTTTAATAACACAAATGTGAGGCTAAATTTTTGAAAAATAGTATTAAAAGTACGTAATTGAATTTATAATTCAGGATGAAAATTATTGATTGAATTTGAGTAGATGGGCCAAAAGTTACTACCTCTTTTAAATAAAAAAATCATACTTGTGGCTGTCTTTTTGGTGGGGATAGCATTTCAAGAGGGGTATGCCCAGACTACACTTACCTCCGGTGATTTGACCATTGTTACCGCAAATGCCGATGATGACAAAAAGTTTGATTTTGTACCACTCGTTGACCTTGAAACGGGAACAGAAATTTATTTTACTGATGTTCCCTATATCGAAAGTTTAGGGAGTCTGGATTCAGAGTCGAGGGAAGGGGTTCTAAAGTATACTACGCAGGCTAAAGTTGATGCGGGTTCGATTGTTTCTTACAGTGGCTCTGATGGTAATGGCTTTGAACAGATTTCGGGTAATTTTGCTCCCTTAGTCAGTGGTGATAATATAATTTCCTATCAAGCAGATACCGATACTACATTTTTGTATGGCATTGGTTGGGCACGAGGCAGTAGCTGGGATTATAATGAGGGATCAAATACATCCGATATTCCTCCAAACTTAAGTACGACTGCTAATACCATTTTAAATTTAGGCACAACTGATAATTATCAATATGCCGTTGGTTCTGGCACAGCGGGTACGGCTAATACGTTATTAGCTTTGATAGGAGATGAACAAAATTGGATAGATAACGATACAAATGCCTTTTCGCCTTTTGATTCTGACTTTACTCTTTTAGATCCACCCACCATAGCATTTACATCAGAAAAAACTACTGGTGGAGAAGGTTCTACAGTTGATATAGAAATAGAGCTGGTTGAAGCTAATGGGGAGGCAGTCGATGTTGAAGTGGCTTTTGTAAGCGACGCAAGCACGGCAACAAATGGAGAGGATTTTGCAACCTACGCTACTCAAACCGTTAACTTTTCGGACACAGACACTGATGGAACAATCAAGAGTATTGCCATTAATCTAACGGATGATTCTGACTTCGAAGGCTCTGAAAAGGCGGTTTTCCAGTTACAAAATAATTCTACGGGCGCGATCATTAGTCCAAGTACCACTACGTTAACTATAGAAGACAATGATACGCCCCGTATTGTAATTAATGAGATTCATGCTGATCCAGATCCTAATAATGGGGATGCTGATGGTAATGATAATGTAAGTAGCAGTGATGATGAATTTGTTGAGTTTGTAAATAACACATCATCAGATATTGATATTAGCAATTGGACTTTTTCTGATGAATCCGGATTAAGGCATACATTCCCTGCTGGGACATCCATTCCTGCTGAAGGTTCTTTGGTGTTATTTGCGGATGATGAGATTAATCCCAAAGGGAATTTTGGAGGCACCATCGTTCAGGGAAGCAATGAATCACCTACATTAAGTTTGAACAATGGAGGCGATACCATTTATTTGCATGATACAGATGGAAACGAAGTGCTTTCTTTAACATATTCTGCTGCAGATAATGACCAGTCAATTGTCAGAGATCCAGAAATTACGGGTGATTTTGTTGCCCATTCATCGGTAAGTGACAATGATGAGCTTTATTCTCCCGGCACAAAAGTTGATGGCACAGCTTTTGGATCTAAATATGCCATGGGTATTCGTGGCTCTGCGGGATGGCGTCTGCTTTCAACGCCGACTAAAAATACTTCTTTTAAGGATTTATTGGGGGATATTTGGATTCAGGGCATTCAAGGTTCGGATCATGATGGCGCACAATTTAAAAATCTCATGGGCTGGGATGAGGCAAACAAAACATTTACCCCTCCATCTTCAGTTGATGATAACTTAGTTCCCGGTAGAGGGTATGCCGTTTATGTCTATGAGGATGATGATGCAAGAGCATCAGGTATACAGGGCGGTTTTCCCAAATTAGTTAATACAAATCATACTGATGGAACCGAAAATGTTGAAAATGATAGCCCGGTCACGGTCAATGTTACAGCAAATGATGCTGATGGAAGTGGATCCATAGATGGTACTGAAGAAGGATGGAATTTACTTGGAAATCCCTTTGGTACCGATATTTCAGTTGATGCTCTTTTTTTAGCTCTTGAAAATGCAAATTCAAACGTGAATACTAATATTGCTGTTTGGGATCATGATAAATCTGGTGGGCCTGGATATGTACAGCTTAAAAAAGGTGATCAAGAACGATTAGCCCCCTTTCAGGCTTTTTGGGTACGTTATAACACTGATGGCATAGATGCAGATGTGACATTAAACAAAGAGGATTTAGCCGTAAATCAGGGGACTAATTTTATTAAGTCTGCCAGCAGTGAGGAGTTTGAATTTAGTATAGGTTTGCATGGAGAGCAGGGATATTTTGATACGTTTAAATTAGTGTTTAGTGAAGATGGGAATACGGATTTAAATAGATATGACGCTTATCAACTGACCTCGTTAGACGTACATTCTATTAACCTTTATAGTGTTATTTCAAACAATAGAATTACAACGAAGGAGTTGCCTGTTGAGTTGGAAAACGCCATGGAATTTCCTCTTTCTTTTTCTGCGAATGACCGGGATCAATTAACATTCCGGTGGGATGTAGATAGTGATATTCCCAATGGTTGGAGTATAAAATTGATTGATCAAGAATCAGGTAGGGAGATTGATATGAACAATTCACGGGAGTATCAATTTACAGTCAATGCTAAAAGTCAGACTAAAACTGGGGAAGAGGAAAACCTTCTGCATAAAGATACGGGAGAAGAAAAAAAACCTCGGTTCGTATTGTCAATTGATCCCAATATTGGATTAACAAATAGCAGCGAGATTCCTGAATCAGTGAAATTGAATCCCAACTATCCTAACCCGTTTACCAATTCAACGACAATTCCTTTTGAGCTTACAGAACAAGCGGATGTGACGCTAACAGTCTGGAATATGATCGGCCAAAAAGTAGCTACGTTGGTTGATGGGGTTCGAAGTCCAGATGATGATAATGCACCCCGCTGGGACGCCTCCAGCATGCCCAGTGGCATTTATATTGCTCGTTTTGAAGTAAATGGTAATGTGTTTACCCGAAAAATGACGCTAATTAAATAATGCTATGAAATCTGTATTACCCCGTTTTGTAAAAGAAAATTACCAATTGATTTTTGGGATTACAGTGTTTGCGTCATTACTATTTGTAATTCCAGATTCAATGACAGCTCAGCCCGAATTATGGGATGGAGAAGATTCACAGGAGGTTCCTATTGATGGTGGACTTGGAATTTTGGCAGCCGTGGGTGGAGCCTATGCTATTAAAAAATTACGTAATAAAGAATAGCTTTTTTAGATCTGATTTACATTCTCTATCTTCAATGAATCATTTAGTGCAAGAAACTGTTTTAAGCAGTGATCAAATTTTAACCAGAATGGAGTTTTCCTTTTAATACAAATGCAATACAAAAATATTCAGGGTCTCGAAGTACCCGAAATCGGTCTTGGAACCTATAAACTTCACGACAGAGAGTGTTCACAAATCGTACGGCAGGCACTTGATATTGGCTATCGACATATCGATACTGCTCAAATGTATAAAAATGAACGAGCCATTGGTGAGGCACTAAATGTTTCGAATGTGCCTCGGGAAGATATCTTCTTGAGTACTAAAATTTGGCACACCAATTTAGAGGCCGATGACGTCTTGCAATCAACGGAAGAGACGTTGCGGCAGCTCGATACGCCTTATGTTGATCTTTTGATGATACACTGGCCTAACGATCAGTATGATCTTCGTGCTACGATTGAATCGATGCTTGTACTGCGTGATCAAGGTAAGGCAATGAATATCGGGGTGAGCAATTTTCCTCTTCATTTATTGCAAAAAGTTAAAGAGGAGATCCGTGCTCCAATATTCTGTGATCAGGTTGAGTTTCATCCCTTCATAGATCAGCTTGATCTACTGGATTATGCTATTGAAAATGATATTATGATTACGGCATACAGTCCTTTAGCGCAGGGTAAAGTTGTAGAAAACGAAAATATGCAAGAAATTGCTGAAAAATACGGTAAATCACCGGCCCAAATCGCGCTCCGCTGGCTTATTGAACAAGAAAATGTTG
Source organism: Fodinibius sp. Rm-B-1B1-1 (assembly GCF_038594945.1). Taxonomy (NCBI): domain Bacteria; kingdom Pseudomonadati; phylum Balneolota; class Balneolia; order Balneolales; family Balneolaceae; genus Fodinibius; species Fodinibius alkaliphilus. Next base: position 1,303,591 of record NZ_JBCFYD010000002.1, on the reverse strand, counting down.
TAGCTATTCCAAAAGCTTCGAGTGAAGAGCATCTCCGCGAAAATTTTGATGTGTTCGATTTCTTCCTTGAAGATGAGGATTTTGAACGTATTGATCAGCTCGACAAATCAATGCGTTTGGTTAATCCGAGTTTTGCTCCCAATTGGGGATAAGCTAAAATCTGAGAATAGAATTATTTTGAGCCCTGCATGTTGAATGCGGGGCTTTTTTATTTCAGCCAGAAACTGCTTGAGCTAAAATGTTATTGTCCGAGGGACGGCGCAACTGATGATAGAACGTATAATCTGTATCGTTTTTATATTCCTGAAATTGAGCACCAACGGTATCGCCTAATACAGCTTCGCCCAAAAATGAAATATCTACCTTCCTTACGTTTGTTTCTTCTGGTAGAGTAGCTAACGCCCAATCTACATAATGAACATTATTGACATGTTTGTTAAGGTCTAAATCAGTTTTGCGAACCTCATACTTGTGTTTGTATTTGGGACTTTCTATTTCGGGGAAATCTACCTCAGTTACAGGAAGAACATGTTGGGTATCGTTCGGAGCCATTTGCATAATTTCTTTTGGGATACGAACGGGACGTCGATTTTTAATATTTAAAATCAACCAGTAGCTCAGAGACTTACCGATGACCTCTTGATTACGATCAAGGATTAGAAAATCACGGTGTGCGCGAAGTCCGTCACCGCTCGAAGGCCATGTTTTAATTGTGATGGTTTCTCTCCATTTTGGAAAGCGATCTATCTCAACAGTAAGGCGATGCAGGACCCACGTAAGCTCATTTTTCTGTAGATCTGTGATATCAAACTCGAGCTCCCGTGCATGATTCCCAGCTACTTCTTGCAATAGATTGCAAATAGCTGGCAGGGTAGCTTTTTGTTCAAAATCGATTTCTGAAGCTCTTACTTTAAATGTTTCTTTGTAAGTGATGTTCGACATGGTTCATGGTAATCATTTAGCATTTGGAAAGGAGAAAATACATGTTTCTCACGCGTTTATGAAGCATGAATGGCGTCAAAAATGTAGGTCGGATAATTTATCCGACCTACTCGTACAGATAGAGATAAGTATCTATTTATAGTTACAAAACTAACTTCCTTTTCCACGATGCCACACCCGACTTCCCCAGAGTTTAATATCATCCAGGATAAGATAAATCGCAGGTAGAATGATTAGTGTCACCATGGTAGAAAAGGTGAGTCCGCCAACAATGGCCCGAGCCATGGGGAAATAGGGGGGACCATCACCGCCAATTTGGGTAGTGCCAAAGCAAAGGGGGAGCAGACCAAGTACGGTCGTTCCGGCGGTCATCAAAATAGGGCGCATACGATCTTTACATCCTTTGATGATTGCTTCAAATCGGGTAAGCCCGGTTTCTCGCATTTGGTGGATATGATCAATGAGCACAATACCATTATTAACAACAATTCCCATCAGAATAAGGATACCAATCATAGCCATAAATGAGAAGGTAGTACCAGTAATGGCGAAGAACCAAAATACTCCGATAATTCCAAAAAAGATGGACGTGATAATACTGGATGGGAACAGTACTGACTCAAACAGGGAAGCCATCACTAAGTAAATCAAAAACATGGCCAAAAGAATATTGACCAGCATTTCATCCATAGCTTCTTGGTCTTGCTGGAAGGTACGTCCTTTACTCCAGCCATAGCCTGACGGGTAATTTATTTGGTCAAGGACTGGGAAGATACGTTCTTGGGCCTCCTCCATGGTAATATCGTCGAGATTAATCGTTATACCCAGCGAAGTTTGACGATCTTCTCGCTGAATAGTCCGAGGTCCGCGATCCATCTGGTAGTCGGCCAATGAAGCTAATTGTACGGATTCTCCATTGCCCACATTAACTGGCAAACTCATTAAATCGGTAATCGTTTGTCGATCAGATTTCTGAATCGCAAGTACTACGTCTGTTTCGCCATGCTCACCGCGAACCCGGCGTAAATTCATACCGCGCATTGAGTTGGATACCAGACTTGCAACCTGTTGCGTAGATACATCCATATTGCGGGCACGTTCACGATTCACGCGAACTTGTACTTCTTCAGTGCCGGTCTCAGCCTCCGAACGAACATCAGCTAATCCCGGAACGTCTTGAAGTCGTCGTTCAACTTCTTGAGCAAGATCGGCCAATACATCAGTAGATTCGCCAATGACAAATATGCGGAGCTGCTCACCACCTGTACGATCACGATATTCAAAAGAAGGTTTTCCGATCGCGATTTTTGGCAGTCCTTCTTGTATTTCTTTTTTGATAACGGTGACATCTCTTTCGGCATTGTCATCATCCGTTAACAAAATGGTGGAGGTTGCATTACCTGTCTCGAAATAGGAATATACAGCATCAATCTCGAGTTGCTCCTTGTGAGCGTAGAGAAAATCTTCAATACGGGTTACAGATTCCTCAACTGTTTCAAGGGTATAGGTATCATTGAGATTGTAGTGCAGACGAAGTTCCCGCGATTCAGTGGAGGGGAACATGTCAGTATTGACAAGATTCATTGGAATAGCAACACTGAGGAGTGTTCCCAGTATAACAGCTGACGAAACATATCTGCGCTGTAGCAGCCATCGTAACATATTCCCGTATTTATCTTGTAAAGATTCAATCCAGTTTGATTTATCCGTTTTTTCAGGGGCTGCAATTTTAGATGTTAATAGGGGAATAACGGTAAGTGATATCAACAGGGAAGCACTCAAAGCCAGGATAATAGTTATGGCCACGTGGTAAAGCTGAATAGCAATCATCGAGTCTTCACTGATGATATTTGGCAGAAATACAATGATGGTCGTCAGCGTACCGGCCGTAACCGCCATACCAACTTGTTTTACACCACGTTTTACGGCTTCGATTTTATCATCCATCAAGTTTTGATTGCGATGGATGTTTTCGGTGACTACTACGGCATTATCTACAAGCATACCCACGGCCAGCATAAGTCCCATCATGGAAAGGATGTTGAGCGAAAGATCCAGGAAGTAAAGAAAGCCGAGTGTTACGATTAGGGAGAAGGGGACGGCCAGGGCAACAATCATGGTGGTACTAAAGCGGCGCAAAAACAGGTAAAGGATAATGATAGAAAAAAGGGCACCCAATAGGCCGGCTTTAAACAGTTCTGTAAGGGAGCTGATGATGCCGGTGGCTTGGTTGTGCATCTCAAAGATATTGATCCCCTGCATTTCGGGCAGCTTATTAATCTCATCAATTTCAGCTAATACCCGATCGCCAACTTCTACGGTATTGGCGCCCGACTCTTTAAAGACATCCAGTCCAATGGCATATTTTTGATCAAGATGACGCCCATAGTCGCGTTCGGGACTTCCATACCCAATGGTAGCAATATCACTCAGCCTGAGGTTATCTTCACCGATAATTAAATTTGCAAATTCACCGGGGGTAGTAAGTTCACCGGTAGGACGAACCAGGTAGCGTTTGCCAGCGTCTTCTACTTTACCGGCTGTTACCGAAAAATTAGTTTCACGAAGCTGATTTGCAAGTTCATTTAAATTAACATTATAAGCTCTGAGCCGTTCCGGGATGAGCTCAATACGAATCTGCTTTTTTTCTACCCCATATAGATCCACTTTGGCAACGCCTTGAATACGTTCAATACGCTGTTTGAGGTTGCGATCTAAAAGGTCATAAGCATTAGAAAGATCCCGATTACTCGAAATGCGCAGATTCATCATGGGATTGTCTTGCGCAGAAAACTTATTGATATAAAAGCGCTCCATATCATCGGGAAGTTGATCCCGAATCCCGTCAATTTTTTCTTTTAGCTCCATCGCTTTGAGGCTGATATCGGATCCCATCTTAAACTGTACAAAAATCCCTGCTTGATTTTCGCTCGAGTTGGAACTGATACGTTCGATACCACTAATAGTGGCAATAGCCTCTTCTACGGGACGCGTGATATTTCGTTCTACTTCTTCGGGAGTAGAATTTTGATAAGGTAGGGTAACGTAGGCGCCCGGGAATGAGATGTCTGGAAAATACTCCAGTGGTACCATTCTACTGGCGATAGTGCCGATTATTACAAAACTTATAAATACCATTATCGTGGTAACCGGTCGGCGTAACGAAAGATCTGTAAATTTCATAGCTGTAGGCCCTCCGTTTTAACTGTTAGATTGATCAAGTGCCGGTTTCCGTTTGTACACCTTGCGGTCCATGATGGCATACATTGTCGGTATTACGATCAAAGTGAGCAGGGTTGAGACAATAAGTCCGGCAATTACAGTGATAGCCATTGGAGCCCGCAATTCGGCTCCGTCACCAAATCCTATAGCAAGTGGCAACAGGCCGAGTGCTGTGGTAAGCGTTGTCATAACGATGGGGCGCAAACGCGATTTTCCACCTTCTAATATCGCTTTAATCTTGCTCATTCCACGCTCACGATACTGGTTGATAAGGTCGATGAGCACGATGGCATTATTCACCACAATACCAGCCAGGAGAATTAACCCAATAAATACTACAACGCTAATGGTTGAACCCGTAATCCATAAGCCAAGTATGGCACCTACCAAGGCCAGTGGGATGGTAAATAAGATGATGAATGGGTGGAGCAGCGATTCAAACTGTGAGGCCATCACCAAGTAGACCAAAAAGACGGCCAGTGACAGGGCGAATAGGAGTGATTGGAAAGAATCCGCCATCTCCTCATTTTGGCCAGTAATTTGTGCTTGAGTGCCAGTCGGGATAGCTGTTTGGCTAATAAGTTGTTCAATCTCTTCAGCGGCTGTGGCCAAATCACCATAATTTAGATTAGCTGACACAATAGCAACGCGTTGTTGGGCAACGCGACGTATTTCACTCGGGCCAGTAGCCACTTCGATGTTAGCAATACTGGATAACGGAATAGGTGCTTCACTGTTGGGGTTAATGATAATATTCTGGATATCCTCGACCGACGAGCGATCTTGCTCCTGAGAACGTACCAATACATCAATCTTTTGGTCTCTCCACGAATAGCGCGTCGCTACATCTCCACGAACTTTATTGACAATCAAATCAGCTACCTCATGGACTTGTAACCCAAGAGAAGCCGCCTTGGGACGATCAAATGTAATTTGGATTTCGGGATTGCCTTGTTCCATGGTAGATTTTACATCGGCAAAACGATCATTGGACGACATCTTTTGGAGAACCTCATCGCTCACTTTTTTCAAGTTTTCGAGATCATACCCAGCAACTTCCACCTCGATAGGTGTTTTAAACGTAAACAGTGCCGGGCGGGAAAATTTATATTGTAAACCCGGAATGCGCTGTAAATCTGTGCGCAATTCATTCATCGTTTGTTCCTCAAGTGCCCGATCGGCGCCCGATACCAACGAAACGTTGAGTTCACCCCAGTTTTCACCTCCTTGATTGGGGTTAGCATCCATCTGGTTACCGGTACCCGCAACGGCAAAGGTTGTGTTAATTTGGTTCACATCGTTAGCAGCTTGTTGAACATACTGCATCGCTTTATCAGTTTGCTCAATGGGTGTTCCCGGAGGCAAATTAAATTCCACATTGAATTCACCTTGAGACAGGGAGGGGATAAGTTCCATTCCCAATTGAGGTACAAGCATCAGCGATCCCAGCAGACTTAAGAAGGCGAATGAGATTACAGCAAAACGGTGGCGAAGCGACCAGCGAAGGGCATTGGGATATTTGTCTTCAAGGGTTGAAAACCAGTTCTCGAATCCATTCAATACGGGATTAAGAACAAACATAATGCCTTTGCCAATACCGGAAGTTACTTTCGAACCAATGCTAATGATATAGCTGGGGGCTGTTTCAAAAATGAATAAGCGGGCTGCCCTCATCCATTTACCTACTTTGGTTTTAGGTTCTTTAAGTTTCGGTTTTTCTACTTTTGATTTTTCTCGTCCTGCCAACGAGGAAAGCATAGGAATCAATGTGATAGCCACAACGAGGGAGGCCAGCAGGGAAAAGGTAACTGTCAATGCCTGATCGCGGAAAAGCTGTCCGGCAATGCCATGTACAAAAACGAGGGGAAAGAATACGGCAATGGTCGTAAGAGTTGAAGCAACCACGGCCATACCTACTTCTCCCGCTCCATCACTGGCAGCTTTAAGAGGATTTTTCCCCATTTCACGGTGCCGAGCAATATTTTCAAGCACTACAATGGAGTTATCCACCAGCAGTCCAATGCCCAGTGCAATACCCCCCAGTGACATAATATTGAGGGTGATATCATTACCATACATCAAATTAAAGGTGGCAATAACGGAGACCGGAATTGACAGTGAAATAATAACCGTAGCCCACAAATTGCGCAAAAACAAGAAGAGGATGATAATTGCTAATATACCTCCGATAATACCCGCATCTACCACTTCATCAACCGCAGAAGAAATAAAAGTTGACTGATCAAATACTTTTTGCATAGCCATGCCTTCAGGCAAACGCTCCGATAAGTTGTTCATCTGTGCCTCAACGTTGTTCGCTACATTTACCGTGTTGGCATCACCTTCTTTGTAGATCGCTATTTCTACGGCCTCTTGACCATTTAGGCGTGTGATGGCTTCTCGCTCTTTATATCCCTGCGTGATTTCCGCCAAATCTTTTAAGTATACAGGGTTCCCACCTTGGCTGCTTACTACCACATTTCGGATATCATCAACTGATTTAAACTGATTGAGTGTCCGAACCAGGTATTGTTGTGAACCTTCTTCGAGACGTCCGCCCGAGAGATTTACATTTTCGGCTCCCAATACTTGGTTAATACGTTCAATGGGAACACCAAGATGTGATAACCGATCCTGATTAATATTAACCTGGATTTCTTCCTCCAGCCCGCCGCTAATCTTAATTGAAGCTACCCCCAATGCCGATTGTAAATCTTTTTTCAGTTGCTCATCGGCATATCTACGCAGCTTTTTCAACGTATTAACTTGGCTAATATCTTGTTCATCTTGTAAGCTGGCAAAGTCGACATCCGATGATTGTTGCCTATCATCCTTGAGATAAAAAGCGTATCGCATAATAGGGTCGAGGCTGGGATCGAAACGTAGGATTACGGGCCGGCCTACTTCAAGGGGTAGCTGCAGGGCATCTAACTTTTCGCGCACATCAATACTGGCAAAATCCATGTCGGTACCCCAGGCAAATTCTAAGGTAACATCCGATTGACCAGAACGAGAGATAGAGCGAACCTCCTGTACATTCTTAACCACTCCCAACGCTTCTTCAATGGGTTTGCTTACCAGGTTTTCAACCTCAGCGGGAGCAGCGCCCTCAAAATCCGTACGCACGGTTAGGGTTGGATAGCTGAGCTCTGGCAGTAAATTGATGTTTAGTCGACTCAGTGAAACCATCCCAAAGAGAATGATGCCAATCGTAAACATGGCGATGGTTACCTTTCGGCGAATGGAGAAGTCAATTAATTTCATAGTAGATCCCCGTTAGATAAAATATGCTTATGTGTTATAAGGATATGATTTCAACCATTGCACTGTCTTGCAGGCTGCTTTGACCAATGGTGACCACCGTATCAGACGGAGCCAGCCCTTCGATTATTTCAATATTATTACCATTTGCGTAGCCAGTTCGAATATTTTTTCGATAAGCAAGATTATTCTTGATGACGTACACACTATTTATTCCATCTTCACTGATCACAGCATTCTTTGGAATAGTCAAAGCATTCTGACGAGTATCATAGACGATTTGAACGCGACCAAACATCCCGGGTTTGAGTTGTTTGGTTTCATCTTTTACAGAAACTGTTACCTCAAATGTTCCTGTTTGGGGATCGACAACGGGACTTACTCGAAGTACTTGCCCTTCAAACGTTTTGTTTTTGATGGCGTCTACCTGGATTAATGCTTGTTGACCCTTCTTGATTTTGGACATTTCGTGTTCAGGTACTTTAAGGATGGCAAGAATAGGATCGAAGTCTGTGATTTCGAACACCTCCTGATCCGTATTAATCATGTTACCGGCTTTAATAAGTCGATCAGAAATAACCCCACTGATGGGAGCACGAATTTTTGAATTCTTTATTTTTAGCTGTGCCAGCTCATATTCCGATTTCTGTGCTTCATACTCATATTTTGCATTTTCAAATTCTTGGGCACTAATTAAATTCTTGTTAAATAGTTCTTCCTTCCTATTCAGTTCATTTAACAATCTATCCATAGTAGCTTTCGCCCGTTGTGCTTCCAGTTCCAGCTGCTCATCTTCCAACTCGGCTAATATCTCATTGGTATCCACAAAGTCGCCTTCCTCAACGTGAAGTTTCTTTACAATGCCTCGAACTTTGGATACCACCATGGCTTCATCTTGTGCTTCCAGGGTTGCTGTACTTGAATAGTAAGCAGAAATATCCCCGTTTGAGGCTTTAGCAACTTCTACCGGAATAGCAGCAGTAGAATCTTTGTCAGAAACATTTTTTGATTGTGACTCAGAACCACAAGAAACCGTAAAAATGGTGAGGCTAAATGCTAAACCTAAAACAACCCAACCTGTAAAAGATTTCATATCAATAATCACTTTTTGAACCGTTATTATTTTTGAGAACTATTTGTTTTTCCACTACGTTTTGAATCTCAAAAATGTTACGATGTTTTTTATAGGAGGGAGATTGGACCGACAACTTGATTGCAGGATAGAAGCCTGAAAATGCTAATTATACGTTAGTAAGGAATAAAATAAGGCTGCATGATTGAAATCATACAGCCTGAAAATTGATCAAAAAAAATATAATTAGTTATTAAAATATTCGGGATGCTTTGTATGAAAATCTGTAGACTGCTGATATTGCTGGGAAATTCCCAATAGGGTTCCCTCGTCAAAAAGATCACCAATAAATGTGATGCTCGTAGGTTGACCTTCACCCGTAAAACCATTCGGAACGATCACAGAGGGATGTCCCGTAAGGTTGGTAAGCAGTAGATTATTTCCGCCGTACGTAGGGGATACATACAGATCGACTTCCTGCATCACCGAATCCATTTTTTGGATAAGTACTTGGCGGGCTCTGTTGGCCTGAATGTATTCCACGGCTGGTATAAACCGGGCTGATCGGAATAGATTTGGCCAGGCAGATTTTCCTTGCCGGCGCATTTCATCATCACGGTCAGAGAGTGTAAGTTGGTCAAAAGCAGTGGCGCCCTCGGCCGTTAGAATAAAGCTGAGATCACCAACAGGGTAGTCGGGCAATTCAACAGGAGTGAGTTCTGCTCCTAATTCTTTAAGTTTTGCCAAGGTAAGACTATCGCGACTTCGGTTCTCATAATCGCTGTGAAATGCTGATTCCAGGTAACCAATTTTAAGCGAACTGAGGTCAGTATCTGGCTGATAGTTAAACGGAAGGTTATATACTGTTTGGTCCTTGCCATCGGGACCACGAATGGCATCAAAGACGATCGCGGCATCTTCAACCGAGCGGGTAATAGGGCCGACTTTATCCATGCTCCAACTTAACGCCATAGCCCCGTGTCGGCTCACGCGACCGAAAGTAGGGCGGAGTCCCGTAGTTCCGGTTCTGTTAGATGGGGAGATAATAGATCCCCAGGTTTCGGTACCGATTGCAAAGGGAAACAGGCCGGCTGAGGTCCCCGCCGCTGATCCTGCTGACGAACCGCTTGAACCCTGTTCTAAATTCCACGGATTTTTTGTTGTGCCGCCAAACCAGACATCCCCATAGGCCAGTGCCCCGAGCGTAGTTTTGGCAATGAGTATGGCTCCGGCTTCTTCCAGTTTTTTTGCTACAGTGGCCGTTTCATTTCGCACTTGATCTTTATAGGGAGCCGCGCCCCATGTTGTCTTGTACTCCTTAACGGCAAAAAGATCCTTCAGTCCATACGGAATACCATGCAGCGGGCCGCGATAATTGCCGTTTGTGATCTCCTGATCCATTTTTTGTGCCTGCTGTAACGCGAGTTCTTCGGTAACCGTTACAACAGCTTCAAGGGTATCATCGTATTGTTCAATTCGTTCCAGAAAAAACTTCGTCAGTTCTACAGAAGTAATTTTTTGCTGCTGGATAAGAGAAGCTAACTCTGGTATGGAATAAAAAGCCAAATCGGATTTTGTTTTGGGAAGATCAATATCCGCTGGAATATCCCAGTCATTGGGTTGTTGTGTTTTGTCAAAAGTTTTATCCGAAGGTACGGGATTGAAGTTCAGGGCAGGAGGGACACTGTTATCTAATTTGAGATCCCTGATGTTTTGGTAAGAATTTCGATAATTTTGTAATTCAGTGATCATCGAATCTTTTTCTGCTTGAGTAAACTCAATGCCGATGAGTTTGGAAGCTTCTTCAACGACTTGCGAGGTGATTTCACTATCCAGGATATGAATAGCGGTAAAGGCCAGTATAAATCCCAAAGACAATCCGAAAAGAAGCGTACGATAGCGTTTAATCATGACAACATAATTTGTGAGTGGTTAAATCTTAAAATAGCAGAGTCACGCAAAAATAATAGCGATATTACATGCTTTAAATATTTGAGGCGTAATTTCAGGAATTTCAAAATTGGCTTCTGATTGCTAATACCGTTATTATCAGACATCGCAAAAATTTTACTTACTGATTCAATATCAGGTCTGCATCATTCATGATGGTGCAGTTAAAACGGGAATCCGGTGCTTTTCCTGCTCATTCGGGAGAAAAATCCGGAGCAGTCCCCGCTGCTGTAAGCTCCAACAGCTTTTGACCCTTCAAAACCACTGTTCCGCCCGGAAGGCTTTCGGACGGAACGGGAAGGTTGCCAAAAGTGGAGTAAGCCAGAAGACCTGCCGGTATTGATGACGGGAAAAGCTTTCGGGAGAAAAGCTCAATCCATGATTAATAAACGATTTTTTTATCTCTGTGCAGCGGCATTTTTATTGGGATGGTTCGTGCTGTTTTCATTTTTGGGAGGCTGTCAATCGAATCATAATAAAGATGCTGATTCTCAATCTGATGCCAAAGACCTTTCAGTCCAGTTTTCTGATTCGGTGCATGCCGATTATGCAGAAGGATTTCGCATTACCTATCAGGATGATCATAAGCTGCTGGAAATTTTAAAACCGTTTCAGGACCGAGTGGATACGCTTCGTTACTCGTTGGTGCCACGAGAGATCGTTGATGAGGTTGAGGTTGAAAATACGACTGAAATACCCATCCCCATAAAAAGCTTGTTGGCAACGTCTACAACACATATTGCCTTGGTTGAAATGCTTGATGCTGTTGATGTGATTACGGGAATGGCTGGGGCAGACTATGTTTATAATGAAGATATTCGGAAGGGGATCGGGTCTGGCGATATTGCCAGTTTGCCGCAGGGGGAACTCAACAAAGAGGCGGTGCTGGCTATGGGGCCCGATTTGCTTATGGTATCGGGTGGACAGTCTTCTGATTTTGATAATATTCGGATGCTGATGGATTCAGATATCAATGTGATGGTAAACTCTGAGTGGTTGGAAACGACCCCACTGGGTAAGGCTGAGTGGGTGAAAGTATTGGCGGCCTTGTTGAATAAAGAGACGCTGACGAATAAAAAATTTAATGCGGTTGCTGATAAATATAATCGCCTTCAATCAAAGGTTGATGGCGTTGGGGAAAAGCCGATGGTAATCAACAATATGCCATATAAAGGGGCTTGGTTTGTTTCGGGGGGACAGAGTTTTACGGCGCAGTTTTTACGGGATGCAGGAGCTGATTACCCATGGTACGACTCGGATGAAACGGGAGGGTTGCGAAAGAGTTTTGAGGTAGTTTATGAAATTGGGTTAGAAGCCGATATCTGGATCCATCCCGGGGCAGCAGAATCGAAAGAAGATGTTCTGGCAAAGGATTCTCGCTTCAAGGATTTTAAAGCGTTTAAAACGGGAGAAATTTATAATAATAACAGGAGAATGAGTCTGTCGGGTGGCAATGATTTTTGGGAGTCGGGCGTCGTGCATCCGGAAATTGTGTTGGCCGATTTGATCAAGATTTTTCATCCACAATTATTGCCCGACCACAAGCTTCATTACTATCAAAAAATTGATTGATGAACCGTACCGCTGATATAACGCCACAGCATAAGACGGGGATTAAGCCACTTTATTTTGTGCTATTATTGGTGGCTTTGACGGGATTATTTCTCGTCAACCTCGCTTTGGGATCGGTTGATATTCCGGTAAAAGATATAGTGCATATTTTGTTGGGAGGAGAGTCTACAGCTGATGCCTGGCAAAAAATTATTATAAATATTCGCATTCCCCGGGCTGTAACTGCAATTTTTGCCGGTTGCGCGCTTTCGGTTGGGGGGCTGTTGATGCAGACGCTTTTTCGCAACCCGCTGGCTGGTCCCTCGGTCTTAGGCATTACGGCTGGAGCAAGCTTAGGGGTAGCGATTGTGATGTTGGCAGGAGGAACGATCACCAGCATTTTTGCCATACAGCAATTGTCGGCCATGGGCAGTTGGGTCATTGTTATTGCAGCCAGTTTGGGTTCAGCAGCAGTGTTGCTGTTAATTTTGCTGATCTCTATCAAAGTTCGTGATAATGTAACTCTCCTAATTATTGGACTTATGATCGGTAACCTGACGATTGCCTTGGTGAGTATCTGGCAATACTTTAGTCGTCCGGAGCAAATACAGGATTACTTGATTTGGACCTTTGGCAGTTTGGGAGGCGTGCCGCTCGATCAACTCTGGATATTGGCTGTTGTCTCCCTGATTGGCGGTGGGATTGCCATGGCTTTATCTAAACCATTGAATGGCTTGCTGCTGGGCGAAAATTATGCCCGCAGCATGGGATTATCAGTAACGGGATCTCGTATTTGGATTATTGTGAGCACCAGCTTGTTGGCCGGTGGTATAACCGCTTTTTGTGGTCCCATTGGTTTTGTGGGAATTGCTGTGCCTCACCTTACTCGTTCACTTATGGGCACTAATGATCACCGGGTACTTATTCCCGCCACGCTTCTAATGGGAGCTATCCTGTTGCTGGGGTGTGATATTATTGCTCAGGTCCCTGGATCAACAACTACACTACCGATTAGTGCGGTTACTTCAATGGTGGGTTCCCCAGTTGTGATTTGGGTTATTATACAGCGTAAAAACCTACAGGCCTCTTTTTAATGAGTAATAGTCAGCCTATTATATCGACCCAAGATCTGGATATTGGTTTTCCGGCCAAAGGACGTCGGAAGTTGGCTACGGTTGTAGCATCACGGATAAATGTGGCTATGCAAAGAGGGGAAATTATTTGCCTGTTGGGTCCAAATGGATCGGGCAAATCTACGCTCATAAGAACGCTTTCAGGGTTGCATCGTCCGCTTAATGGGGATGTTATTTTAGAAGGGCACCAGCTAAACCAGTATGCCAATAAACACGTCGCCCGGAAAGTAAGTACCGTATTGACCGACCGTATTACCATTGGAAATATCAGTGTCTACGAGTTGGTGGCTTTTGGAAGATCTCCCTACACCGGTTGGTTTGGATCGCTAAATAAAAAAGATGAAGAAATTGTAGAATGGGCGATTGCATCTGCAGGTATTGAAGAATTTGTCGGTCGCGATGTATTGCATCTAAGTGATGGGGAACGCCAAAAGGTAATGATTGCCCGTGCTTTGGCACAAGATACGCCAGCTGTGCTTTTAGATGAACCTACAGCACACTTGGATCTGCCTAATCGTGTCGAAATTATCCGTTTGCTTCGGAGGTTAGCACATGATACAAATAAAGGTATTCTACTTTCAACGCATGAGTTGGATCTGGCGTTAAAAGCTGCTGATACGTTATGGCTTATCAACAGACAGGGAGAAGTTATTACGGGAACACCTGAAGATCTGGTACTTGAGGGTACTTTTGAATCGGTTTTTGAACGTGATAGTTTTGACTTTGATCGCAGTACGGGATCGTTTCAGTTGCATCAGCCTGCAAAGAAACCGATTTATCTTACGGGGGATACGGTTGGGGTATTTTGGACGCGGCGCGCCTTGGAGCGGGAAGGCTATCAAGTGAAAAAATCGAATGGCACAAAATTGAAGATTAATATTATATCTTCCCAAAATGAATTTCAGTGGGAACTCACAAATGGAAGTTGGGACATTACCTGTAGTTCTATAAAAGAGTTGTTAAATATACTGCGACAAAAATTATCATAAAACGGTTTTTATTTTAAACCGAAAGCCCATACTTTTATAACGCTCTTTGAAATAGTGATCGGTTCCCCATGAAAATGGGGTGAAAAGGGAATTTCGTGCTCCCGAGTATTCGGGAAAATCGGAAGCTGTACCCGCAACTGTGATTCCATTTAAATGTTGTCTCAAATCTTTTATGCCACTATTCCGTCTATTAGGAATGGGAAGGTTAGACAACTGGAAAAGCCAGGAGACCTGCCAATCAATTCTATTTCGAGAAACTTTCGGGAGTTAAAGTTTTAAGAAGATTATAATGACTACTACAAATTCTATGGCTTGCCATAGAGTACTGTATCTTACAGTATTTATGGCTTTTTTTAGCAGTGTATCTTACGCTCAACAAACCTATGTGGCTGATACACTGTCATTTGATGAGATTACGGTCACTGCCACCCGCATTCAACAGCCATTGAACCATCAGCCTACCAGTATTACCTTTATTGATTCTACTCTCATCAGTCTGTTTGAAAACCAGAATATTGGCGAACTGTTAGCGTCTGAGTCTTCTCTTTTTATTAAAAAGAACGGCCCGGGTTCGTTTTCGAATGCTTCGCAGCGAGGACTTTCGTCCGAACAAATTCAGGTGCTTTGGGAGGGTATTCCTATCAACAATGTGATGCTCGGGCAGTCCGATTTATCATTATTATCAGCTGATATGTTTTCAAATATCCAGGTGAGTTCCGGTACACCCAGCACGGCCTTTGGTGGCGGTAGTTTAGCAGGGGCATTGTATCTTTCATCGGATTGGGAAAGCGGTAACAGAGCGTCTTTTCAACAGGGGATTGGCTCATATGGACAGTGGCAGACGTCGATGAAGGGACAATACCAATCCAAGGGGTGGAATTTTTCGGTTCGTAGTCGGGTAGATCACGCCGAAAATGATTATCAGTATTACAATCGAGCCTATAATCGGGAGGAACGGCGTGATCATAATAGGAGTGAGCAAGAGCAGGTTATGGCGACTGTGGCTCATGAATCGGAATACGACTCTTGGGAATCCACGATTTGGTTTGCAGACAGCGACAATCAAATTCCCGGTACTATTCTAAACAATACCCAGGCTCGGCAGGAAGATCGTTCACTGCGCTGGTTAAGTACCTATCAGCGGGAGTGGGGAGAGACCGATATTACAGTGAAAAATTATGTTGACAGAGTAGAGCTCAATTATTTTGATTCCGATATAAATACTGAAAGCTATAGTTCGTATCGGCGATGGATGGTTAGTGCCGATGGCTCTACTCCGTTTAATGAATCTATTTTGTTGAAGGGAGAACTAAGCGGTTCGCTGACCGGTAGTGAGAGTACTAATTATGATGAGGACCATAGTCGCCGTCAGGTAAGTGTGCTTTTCAATCCGGAAGTGGTTCTTTTCAAGGATCGTTTTCGCATCTATCCTGCTCTGCGTGTTGATGCATATAATGATTTTGGAACCGTACTGAGCCCCTCGCTTGGATTAAATTACGAGGTTCTAAACAATAAACTATTTCTGAGGGGGCAACTAAGCAAAGATTTTAATCCCCCAACATTTAATGCTCTTTATTGGGGTAGTGGAGGGAATGCAGACTTGGATGCCGAGCGAAGTAACAGTGGAGAAGCCGGCGTAGTATGGACTCCTTATAGGGCTACTTTTTCGTCGTTAGAAGTAACCGGCTTTTATAGTCAGATAGATCATGGTATCCGATGGTATCCGGATAATAATGGACGATACTCCCCGCTGAACATTGATCAAATTACTACCCAGGGCATTGAAGGGAAATTGGAAAACAGTATTCATTTTGGACCAGGCATCCAGCTTCAGTTGCGGCAATCTATCAGCTTAACAAACACAGAGATAACAGAGCCGCGTTTTTCGGGTGATAACGCCGTTGGACATCAGATGCGATACGTGCCCAAATGGAAATATAATGCTTCTCTGCGTTTACAAAGAAATAAGTTGAGCGGCTTGCTGCAATACCGTTGGATGGGTCGCCGATATACTACTGATACCGAAGAGCTGAGTGCCTCACTTGATCCATACCAGGTAGTGGATGCTACTCTCCAGTTTCAACAAGAATTTTTTGGATTACTAATAGAGGCCCGCTCCAGTGTAAAAAATATTTTTGACCAGGATTATGAAGTCGTACAGTGGTATCCAATGCCACAGCGAAATTTTACTTTTTCACTCACAGCAACATATCAATTCTAATTAACTCGTATGTTTAAACGTTATCTACTTTATTTATTTGCAATTACAATTTTCACCGTATCCTGCGGTGATGACAACAGTACATCTCCCGAACCAGATCCACTGGAAACCACCTCGGTGTATGTGACCAACGAGGGGAATTTTAGTGATGGCAACGGTTCAGTTACCAGTTACGATCCTGCTGATAAAAGTAGCCTTAAAAATGCATTTGAAGATGCCAACAACCGTCCGCTTGCAGGTATCATTCAATCTGCCCATGTAGATGGTGATCGTATGTATTTGGTCATAAATTCGGCCAATAAAATTGAGGTCGTTGACAAAGAAAGTATGGAAAGCCTTGGCACCATTGAAATGTCGGTTTCTCCAACGGCCATTGAAGTTATTGATGATGAAACTGCTTTTGCTACTACGCTTGACTATCAAGCTGATATTGACAGTATTTCTGTTCTTGATTTGTCATCCATGGAAGAGACTGGCCAGCGTATAGGTGTGGGTAACTCTCCGCGTGACATTGTTCGTGTTGGTGATCAGATCTATGTTACCAACAATGGTTCCGGTTATGGAAATACGATTTCGATCATTGATGCAGAATCCAATTCGGTAGAACAGACCATCGAAGTGGGAACTGGTCCCAGCCAGATGGTTGTTGACAATGAAGACCGCATTTGGATAGTCTGTAATGGACGGGTTTCCTATGATGAATCTACTGAAGATGTCCCTGGCAGTATTTACCTTTTGGATGGACAAACCGGGCAAATCCTAAACTTTATAGAATCGGATGATATCGTTGCTTCATCGGGATATAAATACCGGTTAGCACTTAACATTGAAGATGCGCGGGGATATTTGCTCAATAATGGCATTTCAATGATTGACATGAACGATGTTACTCTTTCGGATGATAAATTGATTGATCGAGCATTTAATGCCATTGGTTATTTGGGTCCTGAACAGCGCATTTATGTTGGGCAGAGTAATGGATATAGCCAGCCGGGCCAAGCATTGCTTTATGATTTAGAAGGAGCAGCTGTAGATTCGTTTGCAGCAGGTATAGCGCCCAATGGATTTCATTTTGTCAACGAAAATTAAGGAGAGTTCAATTTTAATTTAAGATTGGATTTTAAATTATATCAGACACAGTGCTCTTTATCATCAAAAGAGTACTGTGTTTTTTTATTTTGTCTATTGGTTTGAGTATTTGGCCAAGTCTTGATTTCTCTTCGTTGTAACTGCTTATCAAGGTAAATTTAAAGTTATCCACAACCCGTTTTAAAATACGGCTGGATTTTTCGAAAAAATATTCTCCCAACCCGTTTTCAATGTGGATAACTCTGGCTTTTTGTGGAAAAGTTTTTGCCTTTTTGACTTGCTCCAAAGTACCAGTCCATTATATTTAATTGATGGAATAAAGAGACATCATTACTGCTTTTCAGTACCTACCAAATTGATATAATTTTTTAAATAAACCGGAGTTAGCTATATGAAATTTTCACGTTTTTATACACAAGAGAAGTGGGACAGCCCATACGGAGATATGAACTTTGTCAGTCGAAAGTCGGAAATTAAAAATCCCGATGGTTCGATTGTTTTTAAGATGGACGAGCTAATTGTACCTGAAAGTTGGTCGCAGGTATCAACCGATGTAATTGCTCAAAAGTATTTCCGTAAAGCCGGTGTGCCTCAGATTACGAAAAAGGTAAAAGAAAAAGGGGTGCCGGAATGGCTTCAGCGTTCAGAGGCTGACGAAAAAGCCATGAAAAAAGAAGGTATTGACGAGGATGATTTTTATGGCGGAGAGTACGACAGTCGCCAGGTATTCCATCGTCTGGCAGGTTGTTGGACGTATTGGGGTTGGAAACACGATTATTTCGATTCTGAAGAGGCTGCAAAAGTATTTTATGATGAGCTCCGTTATATGCTTGCCAATCAGATGGCTGCACCTAATAGTCCCCAGTGGTTTAATACCGGTTTACATTGGGCCTATGGAATTAACGGACCATCCCAAGGACACTATTATGTTGATGGCAAAACAGGCGAATTGACCAAGTCCGAAGATGCGTATTCGCATCCACAGCCGCATGCTTGCTTTATCCAGAGTATTGATGACAACCTCGTAAACGAGGGCGGTATTATGGATTTGTGGGTTCGTGAAGCACGCCTCTTTAAATATGGATCCGGCACGGGTAGTAACTTTTCGAAGGTCCGCGGTGAAGGTGAGCCATTGAGTGGTGGCGGACGTTCTTCCGGATTGATGAGTTTCCTCAAAATTGGTGATAAAGCCGCCGGCGCTATTAAGTCTGGTGGTACCACACGACGTGCTGCCAAGATGGTTACGCTTGATCTGGACCATCCTGATATTGAGGAGTATATCAATTGGAAGGTGAAAGAGGAGCGAAAAGTCGCTTCTATGGTTACCGGATCGAAGGTACTGGAGAAACATCTCAAGAAAATTATTAAGTTGTGTAACAAGCCGGTTGAGATTGATGGCCGTACTTTCAACGGTGCCGTCAGTCGTGATCCTGTTAAGAACAAAGAGCTTGGCCGAGCAATAAAAGAAGCCAAGCAAGATCAGGTTCCACTCAACTATATAGAGCGTGTGGTTCAGCTGGCAGAGCAAGGGTTTACTGATCTGGAATTTGAAACCTATGATACGGATTGGGATTCTGAGGCCTATCGTACGGTAAGTGGACAAAATTCGAATAACTCTGTTCGTATCCCCAATAAGTTTATGAAGGCCGTAAAAGAAGACGGCGAATGGGATCTGTACTGGAGAACAGAAAAGCGGAAAGCGGCCGAGGAAGGACGTGAGCCCAAGCCGTGCAAGTCGATGCCAGCCCGTGAACTTTGGGATGATATTGCTAATGCCGCATGGGCTTGCGCCGATCCGGGAGCACAGTATCACGATACAATTAATGAGTGGCATACATGTCCCAACGACGGACCGATTAACGGTAGTAATCCGTGCTCAGAGTATATGTTCTTAGATAATACAGCCTGCAATCTTGCGTCACTCAACTTGATGAAGTATTTCAAGACGGATGAGTGCCAGGAATTTGATGTGGAATCGCTACGAAATGCGTCGCGAATTTGGACGGTGGTGCTGGAAATATCAGTATTGATGGCTCAGTTCCCATCCAAAGAAATTGCCGACCTTTCCTACAAGTACCGTACGCTTGGACTTGGCTTTGCCAACCTGGGTGCTGCACTGATGGTACAGGGCGTTCCGTATGACAGCGATGAGGGATGTGCTATTGCCGGTGGATTGATGAGTATTATCCACATGAATGCGTACAAGACCAGTGCCGAGATGGCTGAGGATCTTGGAACGTTTGAGCGGTTTGAGGCAAATAAAGAGCCGATGCTGAAAGTAGTCCGTAACCACAAACGTGCGGCCTATAATGCAGATCCCGAAGAGTATGAAGATCTCACCGTGAAGCCGATGGGCATTGATGCCAATGAATGTCCCGATAACTTGTTGAAGGCGGCGCGAAAAGATTCTGATGAAGCCGTAAAGATGGGTGAGAAGCATGGCTATCGTAATGCGCAGGTTACGGTGATTGCACCAACCGGTACCATTGGTTTGGTGATGGATTGTGATACCACGGGAATTGAACCAGATTTTGCTCTGGTGAAGTTTAAGAAACTTGCTGGCGGTGGACACTTTAAGATTATTAACCAATGTGTGCCCAAAGCGCTGCAAAATCTTGGATATAGTCCCAAGGAACGTGAGGAAATTATTAATTACGCTAAAGGACATGGTTCGTTGGACGGCTGCCCACATATCAACGAGGAAAGTCTCCGCGAAAAAGGTTTTGGTGACAAACAGCTTGAAGCCATTGAAGAAGCGCTGCCAAGTAGTTTTGAAGTCAAGTTTGCCTTCAACCAGTGGACCCTTGGCGAAGATTTCTGCAAGGAAGTACTCGACATTTCTGATGAACAGTTGGGTAATCCACAGTTTGATGTCCTTAAGCATCTTGGGTTTTCCAAAGAGGAGATACAGGAGGCTAATGATTACGTATGTGGTACGATGACAGTAGAGGGTGCTCCGCACCTAAAAGACGAGCATTTGCCAGTATTTGACTGTGCAAATCGTTGTGGACGTATTGGTACGCGCTACATTAAGCCAAAGGGACATATTCGGATGATGGCAGCCGCGCAACCGTTCGTATCGGGTGCCATTTCTAAGACTATTAACTTGCCTAATGAGGCAACAGTTGAGGACTTTAAGGATGCTTATATGGATTCCTGGGAGCTGATGCTGAAGGCGAATGCGTTGTATCGTGATGGCTCTAAGTTGAGTCAACCATTGAATAGCCTGAGTGATGTGTTTGAAGATCTGGATGAAGAAGATCTGGACGAGGAAACGAAGGCACAGCAAGACAAAGTTGTGGAAACGGCTGAGCGTATTGTCCACAAATACGTAGCTGATCGCAAACGCCTTCCAAGTCGTCGAAACGGTTATACTCAAAAGGTGAAGATTGGCGGACAGAGTGTATACTTGCGAACAGGTGAATACGAAAACGGCCAACTTGGTGAAATCTTCTTGGATATGCACCGTGAAGGAGCTGCGTTCCGTAGCCTCACGAACTGTTTTGCCATTGCAATTTCACTTGGCTTGCAGCACGGTGTACCGCTCGAAGAGTTCGTTGATGCCTTTACATTTACCAAGTTTGAGCCCAGTGGAACCGTTAGCGGAAGTCCGCATGTGAAAATGACGACTTCGGTGATTGATTATATTTTCCGTGAGCTTGCTGTTACGTATCTCGGTCGAGATGATTTGGCGCATGTTCCTGCAGAGGATATCATGTCGCGCAAAATGCGACCATCCGAAGAAGAAAAACAGCGTTCTGATCGTTCAAAGAATCCGGCAAATAAGCCGGATGATAGTGCTGATCAACCTGAAACAGTAGTTGAATCGCAACCGACGAAACAGGCACAAGCTGCAGCTGATGATGACAGCTACCAGAGTGACTACGAAAAGGCCAAGGAACTGGGTTATACTGGTGATTCTTGCCCTGAGTGCGGTAGTATGACAATGGTCCGTAATGGAACCTGTCAGAAGTGTATTACTTGTGGATCAACCACTGGTTGCTCATAAATATTACTAAGGCTAAATACCTCAATTGCAAAAGCCCGCTGTGTTATGCAGCGGGCTTTTTTTATAGGCTAATATTTTAAGGCAGTGTCATGCTGGATTTATTTTAGCATCTTAAATCATATACTCCATAGATTCTGAAACGAGTTCAGGATGACACGGTAGCTGCACATTAGCTTTAGGATACTTTGGAATTTAATGAGTTTAATGCTTTAGTGGTCAAACTACCCAATCCAGGGATAATCATCCCAGTTGGGTTTGCGCTTTTCGAGGAAGGCGTCGCGGCCTTCGGCAGCCTCGTCGGTCATATAAGCCAGCCGTGTAGCTTCACCGGAAAATACTTGTTGACCGACCATACCGTCATCAACGAGGTTAAAAGCATATTTAATCATGCGAATAGCAGTAGGACTTTTTTCAAGAATTTCCTGTGCCCATTGGTAGGCTGTTTCTTCCAGCTCATCGTGAGGAACGACTGCATTCACCATCCCCATATCATAGGCCTCTTGTGCGGAGTAGTCTCGACCTAAGAAAAAGATTTCGCGCGCTTTCTTTTGTCCCACTTGTCGGGCCAATAGAGCCGAGCCAAAGCCACCATCAAAGCTGGCAACATCGGCATCAGTTTGTTTAAAGATAGCGTGCTCTTTACTGGCGATTGTGAGGTCACAAACCACATGGAGGCTATGTCCGCCCCCAACGGCCCAGCCTGGTACCACACAGATAACCACTTTGCCCATAAAGCGGATAAGGCGCTGTAAGTCGAGTACATTTAGCCGAGGTGTTCCGGCGTCATCTTTATAACCGGCCTTGCCGCGCACGTTTTGATCTCCACCTGAACAAAATGCCCATTTACCATCTTTAGGGGATGGGCCTTCACCCGTGAGTAGTACGACTCCAATGCTGGAATCTTCCCGGACATCCATAAAGGCATCTTGCAATTCAAAAAGCGTTTTAGGACGAAAAGCATTGCGGAGTTCAGGGCGATTAATCGCAATACGTGCTACGCCGTTGGACTTTTTAAAAGTGATATCTTCGTATTCATTGACGGTTTTCCAGTTCATAATAGTCGTGAATATTGAGTAGTGAGTTATAATTTTGTCAAAAAATTTTGTAGCTCCGATTCCAAAGCTTGAGGGTTGTCGAGGTGGATGCGATGTCCCGCCTTGATAGACGAAAAGGTAGCATTTGGCAGTTGTTTGGACAAATGTTGATTAATGTGTTGATATTTTTCGTCGGCCGATCCGGCAATTAAAAGCGTAGGTAGTTTTATGTTAGGGAGATGATCACAAATTGGTGTCATCGATCCCGTACCAAATCCTTGTAATGAAGCTGCGAGAGCCGAGGGCGATTGTTCAGATTGGATTTGATAATATTTTTGAGTCAGCGATTTATCTGGCCGTATTGGCGATGCAAAAAGATCGAGTTTCTTCCAGTCTGATAAAAATGCTTTGAAATCATTAGTGATAGATTCAGCTCGTTCAGCATCAATCTTCTGGCGCTTTTTTCGTTCCTTTGGATCAACAATTCCACAGTTGGTGCTTTCTAAAATTAATCCTTTAAATAATTGGACATGTTGAGATACGATATGAAGTGCCAAGCGTCCCCCCATGCTGTAGCCGTAAAGATAGAGTGGTTTATAATTAAGTTGTTGAATCAAAGAGTAAAGATCAGCTACCTGATACTTTTCTCGATATCGATTTTGGGAAGTAGGTTTAGCGGTTTTCCCGAATCCCAATAAATCGATGGTTACTGGATTACAAAAATTGCTAAGGTCGTCGATTAGATGGTTAAACACCCGCCGATCACCCATGAAACCGTGCAGCATCAATAGGTAGGGTAGAGAATTATCCTGTTGATGAATCGCTAAAGCATATTGCTGATTGTTAACGGTGATATATTTCATGGCTGAAAATCCCAGAGTTTTTTGCGCAATTCCATGGAAGCATCGGGATTGGTTTTACATTCCAGAATTGATAATCCATGATTAGTAGATAAGAATTCTGGCAAATCTATTTTGTTGAGAGCAGAAATAGTTTCAACCGAATGGTAAGGGATGTCATACGTCTCAGCGAGCTTGTTTATATTTGCTTGTTGAGGTGTTTCAAAATAGGTTTCGAAATGTTTTTGATTGTTGGCAATGGGTAGCATTCGAAAGATAGATCCGCCGTTATTATTGATCACAACTATGGCAAGCGACTGCTCCATATTTCTATGATTGAGCAGGGCATTGGTATCATGTAAAAAAGCCAAGTCGCCGGTGAAAAGTACTCCTGACTTTTGAAGTCCGCGGCTAATACCCATAGCTGTAGAAGTAATTCCATCGATACCACTGGCGCCCCGGTTTACAAAAAGCGGGATGTTTGATGCTTGTTCTCCAAATAAATGAATGTCGCGGGCGGGAAAAGAGTTTGATGCCATCACAAAATGTTGATCCGTAAGCTGAGGCGTCAGCCGGTGGTAGATAACGCCATCGGTAAGCGTATTTTTCTGCGAAATGATGTTTCTATAATGAGAGGCAAACTGTTTTGCTGCATCTTTCCATTGGTTGCTCCATTGAGATTTTGTTTGAGAAGAAATACCGGTGGTGCTGAATTTCTTACCCATCCATGCGATACGTTGACTATTGGATAAGGTGGCATCTTGCCAGGAGGTTGTACTGGCAAAATGAACGTGATGGTTGGGTGACCATTGGTCTAATGCAAGTTCCAGGCTTTTGTCAGTCGGTTGAAAGCCAAAGCGGAGGATCATATCTGGGGCAAGTTGAGTTCGCAAACTCTCATTGCGCAAAAATCCCGCGAAGCTATGTATTACTTGTTGTGATGAAATAGATGGCTCTGACAGAATAGGGGCATTTATCTTATTCGCCAGTTCTACAATGGAGGTGGTATCATCACCTGGGGCCAGTGGCCCTACTATAATCAGCGGTTTTTGAGCGGATGAAATCTGTTGTTGAAAGGAGTCATCTAAAGTGATCCCCGTTGAGACCTCCGGAGTATGCCCTTCAGAATCATCATTACTTTTTATATACTCCTGCTGAATTTTTTGCTGGTAATCTGTAGTAGGTTCAAGTGGCTTACGAAATGGAAAGTTGAGGTGAACCGGTCCCCGTTTTTCTCGGGAGATAGAAACAGATTGTTGAGCCAGCATCCGAAGGCGTTTTATATCTTTATCTCCAGTTTGAGGTTCGCCCACGTTCTGAAAAAAAACTGGATAATCCCCGAAAATTTTAAGCTGGTCGATTGCTTGGTTAGCACCGGTTGCATGCAAATGAGGGGGACGATCGGCGGTTGCTAAAATAAGGGGAACTCCGGATTGTCGGGCTTCAATAACTGCGGGATGATAATTGGCTAATGCTGTTCCTGATGTGCAGATTAGCGCGGCCGGCATATTGGTGGCTTTGCCTATCCCCAGAGCGGTAAATGCAGCTGATCGCTCATCCAAAATAACCTGCTTTTTTAACCTTGGATTTATGGCCGCCGCTAATGTCAGGGGTGTTGAACGGGAGCCTGGAGAGATAACGACGTGTTGCACTCCCGAACTTGAAAGGTGTTTGAAAAACGTGTTTGCCCAGCGTAAGGCAATATTACCTTGGTGTGATTCAATCATATTGAAGGGCAGAAAGCAAGGGCTTCAATTTAAGATTTGTTTCTTCCCATTCGGCTTCCGGATCGGAGTCTTCTACGATCCCGCATCCTGCAAAAAGATGTACGTTGTCTTTGTTAAACAGGGCACTCCGGATGCTTACGGCAAATTCAATATCGCCTTTGGCATTAATCCAGCCAATGGGTCCGGCGTACATGCCGCGTTCAAAATGTTCCAGTTCTTTAATATAGGGTTCGGCTTTGGTCCAGGGGTAACCACCTACTGCGGGCGTTGGATGTAATTGCTCGATAACTTCAAAAATGTTGGAATCACTGTTAAGTCGGGCCCGAATAGGGGTATATAAGTGCTGAACGTTTGATAGTTTTTTGATATCGGGACTGGCATGCCGTTGTAAATCATTGGTGAATGGTTCCAGTCGTTCCTCAATATCCTTTATAACAAAGCTATGTTCATCTTGGTCTTTGCGGTTGCCCGACAGCTGTTTCTCTAAGAGGGTATCTTCAGTCGCGGTGGTTCCCCGGCGGATGCTTCCGGCTAATGCTTCGGTGAGGAGTAGTTTATTACGTGCTGAGACCAATCGTTCGGGCGTGGAACCTAAAAAAGTTTTTCCTGATGGCTGGTGGAGCAAAAAGTTATAACAGTTGATATATTGCTCCCGAAGCTTATTGAGGACCTGTGTTGGGGTTGTATTGTTATTTTTGGGAAAGCTGAGATGACGGGCTAATACGATTTTCTCAAATATATCTTCCCGGATCAATTCTTTGGCTTCTGAAACAGATTTAACCCATTTTTGATGGTCAAATCTGTTGGAGGGTAGTGAAGGATTTATATCTGAACCCCCATTTTCTTTGTTGGCTTTCTGGGTCTCTTGCTCCAGGATCTGATCGAGCTGTGTAAGCTGATTGCTTAAATAAGTATTTAATTCGTTAGCTGTATCAAAGGTATCTAAATCAACCGTAAAAGTAACGAGTGAGAATTTGCCATCTTTTATGATGATCCATTCCGGAAGGGTAAAGGTTGCGGGAGCGAAAGAATCCCAGTTTGGACTGTTCAACTTATCAAAGAAGGAGAACCCACCGAGCAGATAGAATCCTGAGTTGGGGTGTTCTATCTCTGAATATTCGGCGGTCTTGTTGCGAATAGCCTGGAATTGATGATTAACTTCCTCAAATCGATTGGGACCATTAGCTGTAATTGTAGTGAGGGCCCCACTGGCAGCAATGGCAAACTCATCATTCGGTTTTTCCCAGTAATATTGAAAAGCATCATCTTTCCAACATATTTCCAAAAAGGCCAGAGGATCAATGGTATCGATAGGAAAACTAATACTGGCAAATTGTGTATCGGAATTGTCGAAGAGCTCCGATAGAAAAGCTTGTAGGTTATGAAAATTATTGGAGGCTGCAAGAGAATCCAAAGAAGCCGCCACCTCTGAAAATTGTTTGTGTGTCATGTATATATAATCTGTGGATCAATATCAGCTTTCAGAACTTTCAATATAAATTGAAAATTAGAATTTCCATAATCCATATTGATGGTTTTTGGTATTCTGCAGAGAGGATATAGCGCCACACGAATTACAATGAACTGGCTTATTGAGCTTAAGATTTTCAAAGTTTAGCCGAAAAAATAGGTATGTGATCCCCTTACTTTAATTTAGATAGGTCCTATGGTACAGATCAAAGCATTTAATTTAGAGAATGTTTCCACTCACTATAAATGGAACAATGACAAGGAGCTCAATTATTATGATTCTGATTATCCGCATCAGCATGAGAGTTTTGAGGCTTTTTTGAAACGTATTAAAGCAGTACTTAATACGGATAATAAAACGAGTGAGCTATTTGAGATCCATTTATCTGAAAGTAATACGTTAATCGGTATCGTAGATGTCCATGCTATCGATAAATACAATAAGCGGTGCTTTGTAAACTGTACGATCGGCGATCGGGATTATGCCGGAAAGGGATATGAGGCTGAGGCACTAAAAATGGTGCTTTCTCTTTGTTTTAATGAAAAGGGGATGCACAAGGTAGGGGCCGCTGCATTTGATTTTAATACCTCATGGATCGAAACTGTAGAGAAGCTTGGCTTTCAACAGGAGGGACAGCTCCGGGAGCATGTGTTAAAGGATGAGGAATACTGCGACAAGCTTATCTTCAGTTTATTGGAAAGCGATTTTAAAGCCGAACCCGTTGCCCCGGTTTTAGCATAGTATCTCAAAGGTTACTGAGCATCGTCATTTCCATCTGAATTAAATGGATTGTAGATACCATATTCATTAGGATCGTAATCAGCAAGTTTGAAAAAGTGTTCCCAAGCTGCTTGGCTTTTTCCATTGTCATCAACCCAATTGGGATGGCTCTGCTTAATGAGTCCCACTGCACGTTTGGCATATTCAATGCGCTCATCTTCGTCTTTAATACGCGGAAGTGATTTTATCATGCGATCTAAATTGTAACCACAGTCAAAATCCTTTGGTTTCTTCTGTTCTACAAACATAAGTTCTTTGTTTTGATGTTTTATTTTTGGTGAAGATAACAGAGTTCAAGCTTCGAATAAAGAAGTTTTTAGCGTAATACAAGTGGATAAACTTTTGAAGTAAATCTTTTTTCGAGTAGACAACTCAAAATTCCTATATTCACGGCACAAGATTAACAACTTTTAAAAGTTTAATAGTAACCATACGTATTATACGATGTATTACAATTCGATATTAGAAACAATAGGAAACACCCCGTTGGTAAAGTTGAATGAGGTTGCCAAAGAATTTGAAGGCACTGTGCTCGTTAAGGTAGAATATTTTAATCCGGGACAAAGTGTTAAAGATCGTATTGGCTTAAAGATGATTGAAGATGCCGAAGAGAAAGGGCTTATTGAACCCGGGGGGACGATTATCGAAGGGACATCAGGTAATACAGGTATGGGACTGGCCCTCGCTGCCACGATAAAAGGATATAATTGTATTTTTACAACTACTGATAAACAGAGTAAATCAAAGATTGATCTGCTTCGAGCATTGGGAGCTGAGGTCAAAGTTTGTCCGACCGATGTAGAGCCTGACGATCCTCGCAGTTACTATTCAGTGGCTAAACGATTAAGTGAAGAAATTCCCAACTCGTATTATCCCAATCAGTATGATAATCCCAGCAATACCAAGGCCCACTACGAGACGACTGGACCTGAAATTTGGGAACAAACCGAAGGAAATGTTACCCATTATGTAGCAGGAATGGGTACCGGGGGAACCATCTCAGGAACTTCGAAGTACTTGAAAGAACAAAATGTTGATATCAAAACGATTGGTGTTGACAGTGAAGGATCGGTATATAAGCATTATTATGATACCGGTGAATTTAGCAAAGACGAGATTCATCCTTATCTAACCGAAGGAATTGGCGAAGATATTATTCCTGAAAACATGGATTTTGATCTGTTGGATGAGGTTGTCCAGGTAAATGACAAAAATGCCTTTCAGATGACGCGTAGATTAGCTAAGGAAGAAGGATTGTTTGTTGGTGGATCTTGTGGAGCAGCTGTTTATGGAGCATTGGAATATGCTCGAAACAATGAATTCGACGAAGATGATACGATGGTTATCATTTTACCAGATAGTGGTACGCGGTATGTTTCAAAGATTTTTAATGATGAATGGATGGATGAACACGGCTTTTTGGATTCCGAAGAGTAATTAAGAAAGCTAATTATTAAGATACTTTTAACATGGCCGATCAGACTAAAGATTTAAAACAGGGACAAATTCAGATTGAATTGCCCGATGAGGAGGCAACCGGTACGTATTCAAACTTGGTGATGATATCGCATTCACCGTCCGAATTTATTTTGGATTTTATTTCGGTAATGCCGGGGGCACCCAAAGCTAAAGTGGTAAAGCGCATGGTGCTTACGCCTGATCATGCCAAACGATTGGTTAACGCGCTGTCCGAAAATATTAAACGGTACGAAAATGAAAACGGGACTATTTCCGATAGCGATGAGATCGATGTCCCATTTAACTATCGCGGACCTACACCGGAAGCGTAATCTCAATGTTTCATGCTTGATTTCTTAAAACGGTTATTTAAAAGTCAAGGCCAGGATCTTACATTTGTCATTTTTGATGATGATCCTGAGTCTTCGACATCCTATACATTTAAGCCTTCAAGACTGTGGAATCTATTCTACCTTTCCCTTTTGGGAGTTGTCATCATCGTTTTGTTAGTGGTGATGTTTACGCCCATCAGTGGATTACTATATGATTCTCATGATGCCCAGCTGCGTGAAGATGTTATCGAGATCTCGAAAGAAGTACAGGCTCTCAAAGATTCATTAGAGGCCCGGGATTCTCAGCTATCAGAAATGCAGCAGGTCATTGCCTCGGGTAGCGATACCTCTTTTTCTGTTAACAGGCAGCAGTCATTTGTAATGCAGGCAATGGGCTCAGAAAGTTCGGAACTTGATTTCACATCTGAGGTAAGTACAAAAGGAATGTTATCTCAAAATGAGATAATATTTTCGAAAATTTTTAAACAGGCACCGGAATTTCCTACAGATTTTCCCGTCAATGGTACTTTTACGCGGGGATATAATCCCGAGACAAACCATTATGGTATTGATATTGCAACCAAGCAGGGAATCTCTTTTGAGGCTATTGCCGATGGATCTATTGTAAATCAGGATTGGACTGTCAATTACGGATATGTAATTCATGTTCAGCACAGCAATGGTATTATTACGGTATATAAACACGCTGCAAGTGTTTCAAAATCTGTTGGGGATATTGTCTTAAAAGGAGATGTTTTAGGAACGACCGGTGATGTGGGAGTATTAAGCTCCGGACCTCATTTGCATCTTGAAGTTTGGAAGAACGGAGTTCCTCAGAATCCTAATACGTATTTAATTAAACCTTAAGCAGTTTATGTTTAATAACAATAAGAAAAGCAACGAAACCATGAGTTCTAATAAATCAAGCAAAAATTTGCCGTCTGTTAATATGATAAGTGAAGGCACCGACCTTAAAGGTACGCTGAAGACGAAAAATGATGTGCGTATCGCAGGTAAATTGGACGGTGAAGCAAAAGCGGAAGGGAAAATTATTGTTTCGTCAACAGGAAAGGTTGATGGAAATATTGAAGCAGTGGATGCCGACATTGCCGGGAAAATAGATGGTGAGGTGCGTGTTACCAATAAACTTATTTTGCGTAAATCAGCTATTATTGAAGGTGATATTTATACTAAAACCATTCTTGCTGAAGAGGGCTCGCAGATTAATGGTTCTTTCCACATGGGAGAAAATGTTAAGCAAGAAATGAAGAAAAACGGATTTTCCGGAAATTCTGTCAATTCGAAATCAAAGGACAAGAAAAAAGAAGATTCCTCAAAAAAGGGTAAGGCTAAGATTAATTAACGTTGGGAAATAAAAAAAAGCCGACAGATTATGTGGAATATATTTCGCTGGGGGGCGAAATAGCAGCTGCGTTGGCTGTACCTATCTTTTTAGGGTATTGGCTGGATACCTACTTTGATACCAGCCCTTGGCTGATATTAGTCGGTTGCCTGGTGGGTATAGTCAATATTTTTATCCTGATCTTTCAGCTTAGCGAACGGCTCAATAAAAAGTAAAGGAGGGTCATTAGTTGGATGTAAAGCTTCAGAAAATTGCGCACAATTTTTTGTGGAAATCCCTGATTGCCTTTTTTGTTTTGATAGGGGGAACCTTAGTTGCAGAGCCCCAATATCTTAGGGCAGGGGTCATCGGATTTTTGCTGAGTTTTTTATTTGTCGGCAGCAATTATTTTGTAATAAAACATATAAAGGCCGAAAATAGCTCAAAGTTTTGGGTTCGTTTTTACCTTTCGTTAGGGGCTCGTTTTATTGCAGTATTGGTAGTTTTCGTGCTGATTTTGAAGACAACAAAAATCCATCAAATTTACTTTACAGTTAGTTTCATAATTTCTTATATTTTCCACTCTGTAATCGAGGTGATATTAATCAATAAACTACTTGAAACTGATAATTAGAATTTAATGCTAAGGGCCTGCCGCCGACTGTTCGTAACGCTACTACTGGTTCTCTTCTTTACCCCATTAACCCAAGCTTCAGATAAATCTGCTCAAGATTCTGATGGTGCTCCTATTGATGTTGTAGGAAAGGTAGTTGACCATCATGAGTTAGCTGTGCCATGGGGCTATGTTCCATTGCCTCGTATTTTCTTGGTTGACGGCGGATTGTCTATATATAGTAGTACCGAATCGGCCCTTAATTCTGGTGATTTTGTTGAGCAGGAGGGGGCAATCACCCCTGCTAATGGATCGGAGATTACGCTTGATCTGTCTATTACTTCTCATTTAATGTATGTGTGGTTTGGGCTTATATTGACCGTTTGGCTTACAATTGCAATGGCTCGACGGTATAGGCAGGGGGTAGGTAGGAAGACCGAGCCCCAGGGATGGTTTCAGAACTTGTTTGAAATTGTCTTCGTATTTGTTCGTGATGATATTGCCAAAACGAATATCCCCGATGCGAAATACAAGAAGTTTGTCCCTTATCTGTTTACCGTTTTTGTTGGTATCTCTTTTATGAATCTTTTTGGGCTTCTTCCATGGGGGGCAACAGCAACGGCTGATGTTACGGTTACAGCTGTTTTGGCAACATTTACCTTTTTTATAACCCAGTGGAATGGTACCAAAGACCACTGGGAGCACGTATTTTGGTTTCCGGGGGTTCCGGGATGGATGCGTATTATTTTAACCCCAATCGAAATTATTGGGCTTTTTACGAAGCCGTTTGCGTTGGCTGTACGTCTGTTTGCCAATATGCTTTCCGGTAAAATTATGATCATCTGTATTCTGGGCTTAATATTTATTTTTGCAGATATCTTTGGAAGTGCAGCCGGTATCGGAATGAGCTTTTTTGCGGTACCATTGACGGTAGCGCTCTATGTACTCAAGGCTTTTGTTGGCGTGTTGCAAGCATATATTTTTACGCTGTTATCGGCAGTATTTATTGGAATGGCTGCTGAGGAGCATGCACATGAAGAAGGGGTTGAGGCCCACGCATAAGAACTTTTTTATTACTACATAATCTAAACCTAAACTTAAAACTAAATAACAGGTATATAATATGGGTTTATTAGCAGCAGGAATCGGAGCAGGAATTGTAGCAGTTGGTGCTGGAATTGGTATCGGTATGATCGGTAAAAGTTCAGTAGAAAGCATTGCTCGTCAACCTGAAGCTTCCGGAGATATTCGTGGCGCTATGATCTTGACCGCTGCTCTTATTGAGGGTGTTGCACTTATTGGTGCGATTGTTTGTATTCTTCTTGCTCTCGGAATCGGTCAATAATAATTATTCATTATAAATTATGATGCTATTTTTAGCAGGCGGAGGTGGAATCCTCTCGTTCAATAGTGGGTTTGCCCTGTGGGTAGCCTTATCACTGGTTATTTTTCTTGCTGTTATGGGCAAGTATGCGGTACCATTGATAATGGAAGCGCTGGAAGAACGCGAAACCCGAATTAAGGACTCTTTGGAATCAGCTGAGCAAGCGTTAGAGCGAGCTGAAAAGATTTCCAAGGATAATGAAAAAGCGTTGCGTGAAGCTGAGAAGAAGGCTCAGAAAATACGCAAAGAAGCTATTGAGGAGGCTGAAATGCTCCGTGCAGAACGGATAGAAAAGTCCAAGGAAGAGGCTGAAAAGATTATTGAAGAAGCCAAAGAAACGATTGAGCAGGAGAAAAAACGTGCAATGATAGAGCTTCGAGATGAAGTGGCGCGTTTGGCTGTAGAATCGGCTTCCAAGATCATCGATTCTGAATTGGATGACGAAAAAAATAATAAGCTGGTTGAAAGCTTTATCACAGACATCTCAAAAAACTAAGTAGATGCCTATAACAAAAGCAGCCCGTAGATATGCGACGGCCCTTTTAGAACTTGCTAAAGAGCGGGATGAGGTCGATTCTATTTTAGAAAATATCGAGCTTATCCATAATACGCTTGAAGGGTCGCGGGATCTGGTTCTATTTATTAAAAGTCCTGTAATCAATTTTGATGACAAGACGCAAGCTCTTGAAAAGATATTCTTCGATGAACTTGAAGAACCTACAAAGCTTTTCCTAAAGCTGTTATCTCGTAAAGATCGCATCAATCTGTTAGATCAGATTGCAGAGGCTTTTATTGAGAAGTATAAAGAATACGCCGGTATTATTACTGTGGGTGTATATGTAGCTCGGGAATTAAATGATGAGCAGCGCAATCTGTTGCATCAAAATTTAGAGCAAAAGACACAGAAGAAAGTGGATATGAATATCACTGTTGACGAAAGCTTAAAAGGTGGTATGGCTATTCGCATTGATGACACAGTAATAGACGGAACGGTTAAGCACAAGCTTCAGAAGCTTGAAGAATCGTTATTGTCAACAACTGTAGAATAGAAATTAAAGACGTTTAAATAACATTTGAACCAATGAGTCAAGTTAGACCAGACGAAGTTTCAGCAATATTACGCAAGCAATTATCCGGCTTCGATGATGAGGCGGATACCTACGATGTAGGTACTATCCTTGAGGTAGGGGACGGTATCGCCCGTGTTTACGGATTGGATAAAGTACAGGCCGGTGAGCTTGTTGATCTTCCTGATTCAAAAGACAAGGATGGCAACTCGGTTCGTGGAATGGTATTGAACCTCGAGGAAGACAATGTTGGTATTGTACTGTTTGGACCTACCAGCGCTGTTGAAGAAGGAGATACGGTTCGCCGGACAAAAAGTATTGCTTCTATTAATGTAGGTGATGGTGTGCTTGGTCGAGTGATCGATCCGCTGGGACGCCCCCTCGATGGAAAGGGACCAATATCAGGCGAAACAATCCGTATTCCACTGGAGCGTAAAGCACCCGGTGTGATTTATCGAGAGCCTGTTACCGAACCTATCCAGACAGGAATTAAAGCTATTGACTCATTGATTCCTATTGGACGCGGTCAGCGTGAGCTTATCATTGGTGACCGCCAGACAGGAAAAACATCTGTAGCTGTTGATACGATTATTAACCAGAAAGAAACGCAGGATACCGATAAGCCAGTACACTGTATTTATGTAGCAGTAGGGCAGAAAGGGTCTACTGTTGCGGGTATTGCCAAGGCATTAGAAGACAACGATGCTATTGATTATTCTACAGTTGTGTCTGCTCCGGCAAGTGCTACAGCGCCCATGCGATTTATTGCTCCTTTTGCAGGTGCTGCTATTGGGGAGTATTTCCGCGATACCGGCCGACATGCATTGGTGATTTTTGATGACCTTTCAAAACAGGCTGTCGCCTATCGTGAGCTCTCGCTTCTACTTAAGCGACCTCCAGGACGAGAAGCTTATCCCGGAGATGTATTTTATCTCCACAGTCGTTTGCTTGAACGTGCGGCTAAAATTATTGACGATGATGATATTGCACAGCAAATGAATAATGTGCCGGAAGAGCTCAAGCCTAAGCTTCAAGGTGGAGGTTCGCTAACAGCTCTACCTATTATTGAAACACAGGCTGGTGATGTTTCTGCATATATTCCTACTAACGTGATTTCAATTACAGATGGTCAGATATTCCTTGATACCGATCTGTTTAACTCTGGCGTCCGTCCCGCTATTGATGTGGGTACTTCGGTATCACGTGTAGGTGGTTCTGCACAGGTGAAATCTATGAAAAAACTTTCGGGTACAATGAAGCTTGATCTGGCGCAGTACCGTGAACTTGAAGCCTTTGCGAAGTTTGGTTCTGATCTTGATCCGGCTACGCAGCGTCAACTGAAACGTGGTGAGCGTACGGTTGAGCTTTTGAAGCAGGATATCTACGAACCGCGTCCTGTTGAAGATCAAATTGCACTACTTAAGATCAATAGTGAAGGGCTCTTGGAAAAACTTGATGTAGATCAGATTCAAGATTTCGAAGCAGAATATATCGAAACTGTTCGGGTCAAGTATTCTGATGAAATGGATGCCCTTGCTGACTCTGGTACGCTTGATGATGAGTTTGGTGAGAAGCTACTGGAGGTTGCAGAAACGGTTATTGCTCAACTTAATGCTACAGAAGAAGAGGAAGCATAATTCATGGCTAATCTTCGAGATATAAGAAACCGGATAGAATCTATAAAAAACACGCAGCAGATTACGCGTGCCATGAAAATGGTTGCTGCTGCCAAGTTGCGTAAGGCGCAAGACCGTATTATTGAAACCCGTCCTTATGCATCTAAGATGAAGGAAGTTGTAGCACGCTTGGTAAGGAACTCTTCCGAGGAAGATGTGCTGTTGCGCGTTCCTGAATCTAAAGATAACGTTTTGCTTATTGTTGTAGGTTCAGATCGTGGTTTATGTGGTGGATTCAACAATAATTTGTTCAAAGTTGTTGAGAAGACTGTAGAAAATGAATACAGCGAATACCAGAAAAGTGGTAATCTTTCGTTAATCTGCATTGGTCGCCAGGCAGTAAAATATTTCGGGAAAAGAAATTATAATGTTATCGCCGAATATCCCGGATTTTGGGATGATATCACCTTTAACAAGGCCACAGATATCATGAAGACGGTAATAGCAGATTTTAAATCTGGCGACTTTGATGAAGTAAAACTTGCGTATAACGAATTTAAGTCTGTTATTGCGCAAAACCGATTGGTTGAAACAGTACTTCCAATTGATCCGGAATCTTTGACAGAGGAAGAAGAGGATTCTTCTGCAACAGAATATATCTTTGAACCTGATGTGGAAAGTATCCTCAAAAAACTGTTACCTTTGCACTTGAATTTACAGCTCTGGAAGGCTATCCTTGAGTCGAATGCTGCTGAGCAGGGTGCTCGTATGACAGCCATGGATAACGCTACGGAGAATGCTCAGGAAATGAAGGAAGATCTTCAGCTTGAGTATAACAGAGCGCGACAGAGCGCAATTACGACCGAGATTTCTGAAATTATTTCTGGTGCCCAGGCACTGGAAGAAGCCTAAGTTTTTTAGTTACAACTGGAGGGATGGCAGAGCGGTTGAATGCACCGGTCTTGAAAACCGGCAGGCCCTTACGGGTCTCGGGGGTTCGAATCCCTCTCCCTCCGCTCTAACGAAAGCCCCTTCCTTATGGGAGGGGCTTTTTATTTAAATAAATCTGCCGGTTATTCGTTGGTAGATATATTTATATTCAAAGATCCTTAATCATGAGAAAAATCATATCTGCATTATCCTTTTTTGTATTGCTCATACCTGCTACATTAGTGGCACAAGATACGGTTCAGGTATCATTGCAATCGTTTATTGAGCGGGGAGTAGAAAATTCTGGTCAGATTGAGTTTGAGAAACAGAAGGTTAGCCTTGCAGAAAACAAGATTGATCAGGCACAATCGCAACGGTATTTACCTCAATTTAATCTTAGCACCCAGCACGGCATTGTACCGGGTGTGGTAAGTCAAACTAATCGTCCTGAGGATGAGTATTATTTGGATCCTGATCTTGAAAATGATTGGGAAAATTGGGCTATTTTTACTCGGGCAGAAGTTAATGCAGTTCAACCCATTTTTTCCTGGGGAGCGCTAAAAAATGCTGTTAAAGCTGCTAAATCATCAGCAATTGCTGCTCAAAAGCAGTTCGAAGGACAAAAAGCGGATATTCGACTTCGTCTTTTTGAATTGTATCAAAGTTATCTGCTTACGAATGAGATTTTGACTCTTCTCGATGAGGCTAAAAATCAGATTGACAAAATTGAGCAAAAAATTAAAGAGCAGCAGGAAGAGGGCGATACGGATGTGGATGAATCCGACTTGTTCAAGTTTCAGATTTTTAAATCAGAGTTTGATATTCGCGCTGAAGAAGTGCGTGAAGAAGCAGCAATGACTCAGCGCATCTGGAATTACGTACTAAATGCTGATGATAATACCGTGTATGTTCCCGATACGAATTTTTTAGATCCCGTGGAAGAAGAGCTAAAAGAGTTGAATTACTATCGATCGTACGCACTCCAAAATCGGGCTGAGATAAATGCTATTGAAGCAGGTATTGATGCAGCTGAATATGGATTGCAGGCACAGAAACAGAAAAACTATCCTACCTTGTTTATCGGGTTGAGTGGTAGTTTTGCAAATACCCCCAATCGTCCGCGGCAGAGTAATCCTTTTATTATTAATAACTCAAACTATTTGTCAGGATCATTTGGGTTAGGAATTCGTCAAAACCTGGACTTCCTAAGTATCCGGGCTGATGTGGAGAAGGGACAAATTCAACAGCGTCAGGCAAAATATTTAAAAGAGGCAGCCGTTGATGGAATTGTATTAGAGATTAACCAAGCATATAAAGAAACCTCGCTTTCTAAAGTAAAAGTAGATAAAACGGACGAAGCTCATGTGATCAGTAAAAAATGGCTACGGCAGGAACAATTGGACTACGACTTTGGTATGGGAGAGACCAAAGATTTAATTGATGCCATGAAAAAGGAACTTGAACTCCGTGTTAAATTAAAGCGAGAGACATTCGACTACAATAAAAATATTGCCAATTTATATCGAAAAACCGGGATGTCTATTTTAGATCTCAAAAATAAAAATTAATATGATGACATTGTTACAACGATTTTCTGTATTATTCTTAGTTACGATTGTGGGATTCGTCTTTATGATCCCTAAAGAAAGTGCTGCGCAGTTAGATAGCACGACTATTCGTACGCTTTTAGAAGAGCGTGATGCTGAAATTAAAGACCTTGTAGGTCCAAAGGGGACTGAGTATAGCCAAGAGCAGCGTGATAAGTTAAAGGATATTATTAATGGGATTATTGACTATCGTGCGATGGCCCAGCAGGCTTTACAGACGACCTACGATACATTGTCGGAGGATCAACGGGAGGAATTTGTTGACCTGTTTTCCACCATTATCCGAGATCAGTCGTTGAATAAACTGGATATTTATCGTGCTGATGTGAAGTACGAGAAAATAGCCGTTGATGACAGTTCGGCTACGGTTCAGACGTTGGCACAGCTCGAGAAGGTGCGAACGCCTGTAACCTATCAGATGAAATTTGAGGAATCCAAAGACCAGTGGGTAGTGACAGACATGATTATTGATGACGTTTCTACGGCGGGATCGTATCAGCGGCAATTTCAAAATGTTATTCGAAAGAAAGGGTACGATTCACTTCTTGAAACGCTTCGAAAAAGGGCTGCTAAATAACGTTTAACAAAGATCTGCTAATACTCTTATATTCGTCTCAACTTAATAACTGTTTATGCTAAAGTCTGTACAGCAAAAAAAGTTAGCCCCAGAGGGATATATCTATGCCACTTATGGCCATCCGCGGTATTTGAAACATGCGGTAGCATCAGTGGTTTCTTTGCGGCGATATGATGAGGACCGTCCGGTGGCATTAACCTGTACTGAAAAGCATAAACAGATTCTTGAAGAGCATAGTCTTACAGGTATTTTTGATCATATCCATATTCTGCCGGAAGAGAATGCTTCTATTGTGGGGTTTAAACACCACCTGCATAAATTTATGTTTTTCGAGAAGAATATATTTCTTGATAGCGATATTATCTGGTGTAAGGAACCTGATTCGCTGTGGCAGTCATTTGAACCATATCCGTTTACGATAACAGGGAACCAAATTTCTGATAATTTTTTCGGTGGCCCCAAAAATGTCGGTATTGTTGGAGATGTCTTATTTCGACGCCGTCAACGGACACTGGATCATTTTGGGCTCACTTATTTGAGCAGGGTGCAAACGGGGATGGTTTATGCCCAGGATTACAGCTTGACGAAAAAAGTGTGTGAACTATCCCAAAAAATGCTGGATCGTAAAAATGAGACCCATTTTAGAAGTCGTACGCTTGAGCAGGGTAGAAGTGAAGAGTCCTGTGAATGGAGTATGGCTATGGCGATGTCGAAGCTTGATATACCGGTTTATCCCTGGCTGCAGGGACATACGAGCCCTCAGTTAGACTATATTTCCGATCTAACATCCCATGATGCTGATTTCGAGTATGTAGTTTGCAAATACTATTGCGATCGCTTTGTGTACAGTTTTCGTGGGTTAAAGAGCAAATTCCTGCGGAAGTTATTAACCAAGATGTTTTCTTTGATACCGGGCAAGGGGGATTATCTGAAAACAACGCCGTACTGTCTTCATTTTGGATGGTATCATCAAAAACAGCCCTTCTTTGAATTTTCAGAGCGAACCTGGAATAAACTAAAGAAGAGTAATAGCCAGATATCTACCAAACAACGTTTGGCAAAATACTCTGAATAAAATAAATATAAGGAAGTCTTCTTTTTAGAATATAAAGCGATGGCCTACGAACTAAAGTAAACCTTTAAAAGTTTATAAGAGGATTGTCATTAATTTAGATCGGGTAAAGAATAGGTGGATTGCTTTCTGGCGTACAAGTTTTGGCCAAAAGTTGTCAAAGGTTATACAGTACAGCTTTGTAGCCGGAATTATATCCTATCTAATTTATCAGCTTACTGAAATTGGATGGCAGCGTGTTTGGGAGTCCCTGCCGGTTACTCCGTGGTTCTATATCTTATTTTTGTTCTTGTATTTTGCATTACCGGTGTCAGAACAATTCATTTATGGTACTTCCCTTAATTTTTCTTTTAAGAAGGGACTCCCGGTCTTTATACAAAAGAAAATATATAATGCTGATGTATTGGGGTATTCTGGGGAGGCTTACTTTTTTGTTTGGGCCAAAAAAAATCTTGAAGAATCCTCGGGTTATATCTTTGGAGTCATCAAAGATAATAACATTATCTCGTCAATTACATCCACTTTGGTGGCAGCTGTCTTACTATCTATTTTTTTATATGTCAGCCAGTTAAACTTACAACAGCTGATCGATATAGATCGCCAATACTTCTATTATGGTGCGGCAGTGGTTGTTTTGATATTGGCCTCGCTGATTTATTTCAGGCATTATATAATCACGATGCCCATGGAAATGGCATCGAAAATATTTGGGATCCATCTGGCTCGCTTACTTTTTGTCTACAGCGTAGAAATTATTCAATGGATGGTTGTAATGCCGGAAGTACCATTATACATCTGGTTCACGTACATGGGGATTAAAATAATTTCTACCCGTATTCCCTTTCTCCCAAGTCGAGATCTGTTATTTATTGGTGCCAGCTTAGAAATATCAAAGTTCCTGAATGTATCAGGGGCTGGTATAGCAGGCATTTTACTGGCAAGTAATGTATTAACCAAACTAATGAATCTTGGCCTATACTCATTTCTGGCATTCCGTGGACGGTTAATTAAAAAGAATGCCGATGACCAAGCGGGAAAAGATTCCTAATCGTTCCCAAGACGATACAAAAATAAGACGCCGGGGTTAGGATATCCTAATACTCCATTGATATGTTTTTCTTAAAAGCGGATTGCTTTCAAAGTTCAGGTAACGATCGATAAGTTTGGCCCAGGGATACCCTATAATGAGCAGTTCATAAATGTATACATCAAACATAATGCTCATCGTTAAATATACCCCAAAGTGCATCATGATAAGTGCAGTAGCTATATAAGGCCGCGTTTTATCGAACCACAAAAGAAAGCCAAAGAACTCGGCAAGAAGCCCGAATACAAGAGACAAGGTGCCTAAAAATCGATAGTCCAAGACCCACTCCTGGACAATATTGGGGATAAACTGTCCCTTTGCGGAAGCCACATCAACACTTCGTTCAGCAATCCAGAGCCAGAGATGTTTGCCAGAAGGCCATGTTAGTCCTGTTCCAATAAGTTTGCTTATTGCAGCGGAGGTATATCCCAATCCAAAGAAGAAAAAGATAAACCCCATGGTGAAGCGCCGGTACTGAACAGGATTATTTCCAAAGAAAAATAGTCCGAGACCCAATGCAAACAAGCTCATCCCAATAAAATTGGAGCCGTGCGATATTTCTCCCAGCGAAAAACGAGATACATAGTGCAGGTGAAAAAAAGCCAGGGCGATCAAGTAAGAATACTTTGGAAAGATCCTGACAAAGCCCAAGATTGCAAAAACAGAAATCAATGCAGCATTGACTAATGAGATATTATGTTCAAACATAAAAGATACGTCAACATATTGGGCAATACCCAAGGGTAGGACGACTTCGCCAATCTGTTGAATATAAGGACCCCATTGCCATGCATATTTCAGTACAAAAACGATAACAAAAAGCTCAAATATTTTAAAAAAAAGAGCTTCACCTTTGGTGGGTTTTTTATCGGTTTTAAATAAGTTATTCCAAAAATTCACGTCTACTTAACTCTTAGATTATTATTCAAAAGTGTGGTATCAGCCGTAAAGTATAGGTAAGGAATAAATTCAACTTTAGGTTTATCATTCTCGGTTAATGAGCCTCGTGCTTGATAAACCAACAGCGTACTATTATCCAATCTTTTTTTCAATAGTTTACGTACTCCTGATTGTTTTTTTTGAGTCCATACCTCAGTTTTAGATAAATAGTTAGCTATATCATTGGTGTTGACATTCAGGGGGTTAAGGGCAACGGTTTGGCCTGGCAAGCCACTTTTATCGGTTGTTTTCCATAGCGAATCGACATGAGTGTGGGTAATATCCTGGACAATAGCTCTCTTCCATGGGTTTCCAGCTTTGGAAAACATCGGGTAAATGCTAAACGGCCAAAATTCCCCGAGATGGGTGGCAACAAGCAAGCCGTAAATGACTAATGTGACAAGCGTTACTTTAACAGATTTCTTGAGTGGGCTTTCTCTCTTCAAAATAAACTCTTGGATAGTTAAAATTTCAGGTTAAATATATGTACTTTTGCCATATCAAAAAAACAAACTACGGCAAATTAATTCCAATGAATTTACTGCTTGTAACTCAAGACTTTCCACCAAAAACAGGAGGAATTGAAACTTATTCTTTTGAGTTAGCGAAGCGTTTCCAAAGAAATGTTGAAAAGTTTGCCGTAATTGCTCCTACGCATCCCAAAGCACCAGCAAGAGATATAAGTATGCCCTTTAAGGTTTTTAGGTTTCCCGTCAAGGATAGCTTGCTGCCACTGGCGACTCCCTTTGGACTGCTTAACGTGATGGGAAATGTCGCTTTTGATACGGTATTGCATGCCCAGTGGCAAACCCTCATTGGTT
Organism: Fodinibius sp. Rm-B-1B1-1; assembly: GCF_038594945.1. Taxonomy (NCBI): domain Bacteria; kingdom Pseudomonadati; phylum Balneolota; class Balneolia; order Balneolales; family Balneolaceae; genus Fodinibius; species Fodinibius alkaliphilus. The sequence goes on along the minus strand of NZ_JBCFYD010000002.1, from coordinate 1,261,456 downwards.
CGGTGATAACAAGGAAGCTTATCGGGTATCCCCAAAAAATTTTTGTAGCGGCTCATGCCAGAGAGCTGCTCATTGAGCCTTTTTCAGGCCAAGGGGGAGGGATTTCTAAAAGCTTGCATGAATTTAGAAAAAAGTTGTTTGGACAAGTGGATGGCTTTTTCCCGGTGAGCCGCTATACCGCAGATCTTCTTAAAGATGAGGGCGTTCCGAAAGATAAAATTCATGTAGTCAGCAATGGGACTGATCCCCAATTCTTTTCCCCAAAGGATGCCAAGATACTGGCAGAGCAATTAGGAATAGAAAACAAGAAAGTTATCCTTTCACTTTGTCGATTGGTGCCCCGCAAAGGGATGGATTCGGTACTTCGGGCATTAAAAGAGGTAATATATGACGAGCCAAATGTAATTTATCTTGTCGGCGGCAGTGGTCCTGATGCCAATCGTCTTAAAGAGCTACGGGATAGGTTAGGTTTGCAGGAATATGTAAAATTTATAGGACGTATCCCGGAAGAGGAGTTACCCGATTATTATAGTTTAGCTGATGTATTTGTGATGCCTGCAAAAAACGATCCTCCCGATGTTGAAGGGTTTGGAATTGTATTTTTGGAAGCTAATTCCTGCCAAACTCCTGTAATTGGGAGCAAGACGGGCGGCATCCCGGATGCTATCGTTGACGGTAAAACAGGACTGTTGATAGATGAAAATAGCATAGAACAATTAAAAGAAGCGATTTTGAAGCTCATTACCAATCCCCAACTGGCTTGCCGAATGGGCAAAGCTGGCCGGAAACGAATTTTATCAGAAATTAATTGGGATACTTCAGCCCAACACATTTTAGATGAGTTGAAATAATATCTTGATGTTATCAGAGTTTAAATTACATCATAAGACGGTTACAAAACTTAATTACTAATAATTATTCTTCATTGTGAAAACTATTTGTTTGAGAATCCTATTACTGAGTTTCCTCACTATTTTTACTTCTTCATTAAGTTTCGGACAGCCTGAGGTCAAAAAGTTAGAGAATGGCACAATTCTACTGGAAGATTTTGAAGATAATTGGGTGGGTGATTTGCCCGGAGATTGGTATGATCGAGATGGCAATAAACCTCTCTATAAACATAGCATAGAAGAACAGAGAACCTATAAATATAAAGTGCAAGAAGAGGGTGGAAATAAATTTCTTCGCTATGAAGGGACCCGTGCCAAGCATATGGGCTTTCCCTTGATAGATGGAAATAAAAACAATATTTATGACATTAACTTATATGAAACGCCCATTTTGTCGTGGAAGGTGCGAGCTCACCAGTTGCCAGAGGGGGGCGATGAAAAGTCGAGCGATTTAAATGATTCAGTAGCCAGTATTTATGTTGTTTTTGATATGGGACGCGTGGCTCTGGTTAAGGAGGTGCCTAAGTCAATTCGGTATTCTTGGAGCAGTACCCTGCCTAAAGGGGAGACAGGTTCTAAACTTTTTGGGAATCAACAAATTATCGTAGTAGAATCTGGTGAAGAAAAGAAAGGAGAGTGGGTTACATTCGAGCGTAATCTGGTTGAAGATTATCGCAATCGGTTTGGGGATGACCCACCTAAACATCCGTTGGCGATTCTAATTCTTAGTGATGGTAACAGTACGAATAGTCACGTAAAGGCAGACTATGATGATATCATGCTTAAGCCCAAAAAGTAAAACGATTCTTTATAGATAGTTTCATAAAATGGTTAACTTCACGGCCTATCAAAAAATAATGTTCTCATTTTAATGGAAAAGATTCTCCATTTCTTTCGTCCGCTTATAAAACTGAATGCCACTTACCCCTTTTGGGTATTAGCCATTGCTATTGCTTCAGCCATTTTCTTGGGAAGCTATGCTTTGCAGCTAAAAATAGATACCGATCTGGCTAATTTGCTGCCCGAAAAAAATCCACACGTATTAGTGCTTGAAAAATTGCAGGATACTGTGGGAGGAGAAACGGCTATGGAGGTTGCGGTAAAGTCTCCCAGTTTTGCAGATAACAAGCGTTTTATTGATGATTTGATTCGGGAGAGCCTTAAACTCTATGACCATAAATCTGATGATTATTTTTTCAAGCGGGCCCAATTTCGTAAAGAAACCGACTTTTTAGAAGATAACGCCCTCTATTTTGCGACGGCCAACGAGTTGGATGATATAAAATCGTATCTCCGTGATGAGATCCAAAAAGCCAAAGAAGAAGCCAATCCTTTTCTGGTTGATTTTGATGAGGAAGAGGAAGACGAATCGACAGATATACAGGAGTTTGAGGAAAGTTATGATGCACTTATCCCTTCTGAATATCCCGTAAGTGCAGACAGCACTGTTGCAGTATTCAAGCTATATCCCACCGGTTCTAAAAGTGATTTAAGTTATCTGCGTCGCACCTTTGCCTCCTACGACTCACTGTTAACCGCGATGAATCCCCAGCAGTATAATGCTGAAATGGAGGTTGAATACGGGGGGCGCCTAAAGCGACACCTCTCAGAGATTGATTCCATTATGAATGATGTGTTTAGCAGTTTTGCCTCGGGGATTTCGAGCGTATTACTGTTGGTGATGATCTACTTTTCGTTCAAAAAATACATTAACTACCGTCGGGGTAGCGAAGAGGGGAAAGAGCATAGCTTTTGGGAGCATCTGTTACGGCTACCTGTACCTTTACTTGTCATTGGCATACCACTGATCATAAGCTTGGCCTGGACCTTTGGCATCACATACTTTGTCCTTGGCACATTAAATACCATGACATCGGTATTATTTGTGATCCTTTTTGGAATGGGGATTGACTACGGCATCCACTATTATGCCCGCTATATTGAGTTTAGAGCCGATGGAAAATCTATCTTGGATTCGCTGTACCAAACATACGATAACACCGGTTCGGCAATTTTGGTAAGTGGGTTAACGACCGCATTTTCACTTTTCGTATTGGTAATTGCTCAATTTCGAGGGTTCTCAGAATTTGGATTCATCGCGGGCTCAGGCATTATCCTGGCATTATTGTGCATGCTCTTTATCATCCCATCGCTGTTAGTTGTTTTCGAGCGGATGAATTGGATACTCTTCAATGCAAGTGAGACAAAAAGTAGGGCGTCAGAAAACTTGTTTCACCGCTTTCCTTTTGCGCGTTCCATTGTGGTCATGGGATTATTGATATCTGTCGGCGTGGCATTGAATCATCAGCACTTAAACTTTCAGTATGATTTTGGAGACTTGGAGCCCGAATTCCCGGAATATGCTGAATTTAACGAGCTCGAAAATCAAGTTGCCAGCTCTGATAAGCGCAATCCCGCTTATATTTTGGCCGATAATCAAGAGCAGGTGATTGCAATTTTAGAGAAGCTGCGTCATAAGATGCGGACTGATACAACCAGTCCCACTATTTTGGATGTTGAGGCATTGCCAGAACGTTTCCCACCTTCGGATACCGCGGTTACCAACAAGCTTCAAGAAATTGCAGAAGTCCGCGAACTGCTTGGTGATCCTTTTTTAGTTGATCAGGATGATGAACAATTGGATAAGTTGCGGAGAGCAGCCCAAACGACGGAGCAGCTTAATATCAATCAGGTGCCTGATTATTTTAAAAGTCAATTTGTGACACAAGAGGGTGATATTGGCAATTTTGTTATTGTATATCCAAGCGTAGGATTATCGGATGGCGAAAAATCAATTGCTTTCAAGAATGACATAGGGAGAGTTGAGTTGGACAGTGGTGAAGTATTCTATGCCGCCAGTACTTCAATTATTGCAGCCGAAATGCTGGAGCTTATGCGCCAAGAAAGTCCCTATATGGTGGGAGCGACGTTTCTTATGGTATTTATCCTGATGTTGGTAGCCTTCCGATCATTCCGCTGGGCAATTATAGCAATGCTGCCGTTATTGGTGGGGCTACTGTTGCTGTTCGGTATTATGATGCTCACTGGGATGATGTTCAATTTTTATAACTTAGTAGTATTACCAGCCATCTTGGGGATTGGAGAAGATAATGGCGTCCATCTGGCCAGTCGCTATAGAGAAGAAGGCAAAAACAGCATGTGGGATGTACTATCGAGCACCGGCCAGCATATTACGATCGGTTCGCTAACAACCATGCTCGGATTTTCTGGCTTATTGTTTACGAACCATCCTGGCTTGCAATCGCTTGGTAGTATGGCGGTAATTGGAATTGGGATGACCTTGGTAGCAGCACTTACCTTTTTGCCGGCCCTCATTCAATGGCTCGAAGATACCGATTGGATTCGGTTTTAGAATACATTGTATTCTTTTTTTCTGGATGAAGAATACATAGTAAATCGGTTGGTCAATAATGGTTATATCCAGCTTCCGATATCTAACTTCTAAGATTCATTACTGCTTCCAGAAAGTAGGGGAGAAAAGTAGTAGTACGGTGAAGATTTCGAGCCGGCCAATCATCATCATCAGAATGAGTACCCATTTGCCTATTAATGGTATTTGTGCATAATTATCTGTGGGACCGAATTCACCCCATCCCGGACCAATATTGCCCAGACATGCAATACTTGCCCCTATAGCCGATTGTATATCGTATCCCATAGTCGCCATAATGAGTGCACCGATACCAAATAGAATTAAATAGAGTACAAAAAAGCTAAGTACGGTGCGTTGTATATTGTAGTCGATGGTTTTGTCTCCAATGCGGATAGGTAAAATTGCTTTGGGATGGACAATCTGTTTGATTTCTCGGAATGAGTTTCGAATGATAATCATCCACCGAATCATTTTTACGCCACCGCCCGTGGAACCGGCACAGCCCCCGGTAAAGAAAAGAAGAAATAGAAAGAAAGCCCCAAAAGAGTGCCAAAGTTCATAGTCTGCAGTACCAAACCCAGTAGTTGTAACAATAGAAACAACCTGAAAAGATCCGTATTGTAGGGCACCGCCAATGCCATATCCATCAAAAAGCCAGAGAGAACCACTTACTGCCAAGATAGAGATGGCCGTGATGAGCGTATAAAATCGCGTTTCTCGATTGTTGAAGAAGGAATCAAAATTGCCTCTGATGAGCCTGAAGTGCATGGCAAAGTTGATGCCAGCCAAAAACATAAATACGGTTATAACCGTATCAATATAGGCAGAGTCGAAGGCAGCAATGCTTCCATTTTTTGTAGAGAAACCGCCAGTGGCTAAGGTAGCAAAGGCATGGTTGATAGCCTCAAACCAATCCATAGAAGGGTGGAGCCACAGCAATAGAAATTCCACTCCGGTAAAGGCTACATAAACGCCCCAGAGTAGTTTGGCTGTTTCTTGTACTCGGGGAGTAAGTTTATCTGTTGTAGGTCCAGGGGATTCGGCTTGGAAGAGTTGCATGCCTCCAACACCAAGTAATGGGAGGATGGCCAGTGAGAGCACAATAATTCCCATGCCCCCCAGCCAGTGCGAAAGAGATCGCCAAAAGAGAAGACTTTGTGGGAGGGCTTCAATTTGGGGATTAGCGTATCCCCAGCTGGTGGTACCGCCCAGTATGGTAGCTCCCGTGGTTGTAAGTCCACTCATGGTTTCGAAAACGGCGTCGGTATAGCTGGGCAAGTATCCGGAAATAACAAAGGGCAGAGCCCCAACCAGTGAAAGAATGAGCCACGTTAGGCTTACAATTAAAAATCCATCCCGAATACGTAATTCTCCATCCGGACGAAATACGTAGTAAAGTATTCCCCCAAAGGTAAAAGCAATAGCAGCGGAATACAGAAAAGTGTGCCAAATTTCTTCGTCATAGACGAATGCAATAATCATGGGCAGGAGGAGTGCAAATCCCAGAAAAAATATAAAAGCGCCAAGAATCCCGAAAACAGTTGAAATATTGAATTGTCCTCTGCCAATATTGTCGAGATACGTTTTGGCCATTATTTGAATAATGAAGTTATCTTGTCGATTGCTTCGGGTTTACAAAAGATGATGACACGGTCGTTGGCCTGGATAGTAGATTCCCCGGTTGCAATGGTTGAAGAGCCGTTGCGCATAATCCCGCCAATTACACACTCATCGGGGAAGTTTATCTTGCGGATCGATTTTTTAGTGACTTTTGCATTTTCTGCAGCTTGCAGCTCAATAACTTCGGCTTTAATCCCTTGTAGGGCTGCCACTGATATAACGCGTCCGCCCCAAACATGGCGGTGTATTTCGTTAGAAGCTGCCGCCTTTTTATTGATAGCGGCATCAAGACCGATTGTTTGACTCAGAGGGATATAATCGGACTTGGATACGAGGGCTACAGTTTTTTTGACCTCAAGATGTTTAGCCATCAGGCAGGATATAATGTTGGATTCCTCATCGTCGGTTACCGAAATAAAAGCATCAGTATCAGTGATACCTTCGGTTGCTAACAAATCGGGATCGGTTGGATTGCCATTGAGCACAAGTACATCTTTAAGTTCTTTGGCAAGTTCTTGGGCCGTATCGAAATCAGGTTCAATAAGTTTGATATTCCATTTCTTTTCATCCCCGCAAAGAATACGTGCAATCATGGCTCCAATAGGGGTCCCGCCGGCAATCATAACTCTATTAATCTCGATATCGGGCTTGCCGGTTGTTTTTACGACCTCAGGGATGCATTCGGTTTTAGCAAGAATAAAAATTTGATCAAGCGCCTGAATATTTACTTTTCCCCGTGGAATAATCGTCATTCCTTTCCGAGAAATTGCGACGACCCGAAATGTTAGATCGGGATTTTCCTGGGCATATTCAATAATGGATTTCCCTACCAGTGGGGATTGCTTGCCAATGCGCAGCCCAATCATCTGCATCTTTCCATCTGCAAGGGTAACCAGATCATTCGCAGAAGCTCGTTTAATGAGTCGAACAATTTCTTGGGCAGCACTTAATTCCGGGTGAATTAAGACATCAATACCTAAATCGGTAGGCTTAAGTGGGGCATTGGGACGCGAAAGCTCGTCACTTCGAATACGGGCAATAACCATATCAGCACCCAGCCGCTTACTCATCATCGATGCAATCATATTTACTTCATCAATGCTGGTAACAGCGATCAGGATATCGGCGTCTTTAACACCGGTATCGACAAGATCTTTGGCTGATGTAGCATTACCTTGGTGGGTAAGCACATCAAGGTTCTCGGTAACTTTGTTTAAGCAATCCTCATCGCGATCGAGAACAATGACGTCGTGTTTTTCCTTTGAAAGTACGCTGGCCAAATCGTATCCAATTTCGCCAGCTCCAATTATAACAATTTTCACATTGTGCCCTGCTCATTAAAAAGTACGCTTAAGGTCATAAAGTGAAAAGAAAATCGCAATAATAAATAGTAACTCAAGGAACTTAGAGGGAATGAAGAAATTAAGTCTTCCCTTTTATAGTGTATAAGCAAGTCTTATCTTCGCCTCATAAAACATATAATTAACCAAACCGAAGATATCGTGAAAGATTCAATCAGGATTGCATCAGGACAAGGCTTTTGGGGGGACTTGCCCAACGCGCCCATTAATCAGGTACGCAAAGGACCTATCGACTATTTGGTGATGGATTATCTTGCCGAAGTTACCATGTCGATTATGCAAAAGCAGAAGTTGCGCAATCCTGATTATGGATACGCACGCGATTTTGTGGACGTTGTTAGTGAGATTTTGCCTGATATTGCTGAACGAGGTATTAAAGTGATTTCGAATGCGGGGGGCGTGAATCCTGAAGCTTGTAAAGAGAAAATTCTGGAAGCTATTGATGAGCAGGGCTATAAAGATATAAAAGTGGCGGTTGTTGATGGGGATAACATTTTGGATGATCTTGATTCCCTTATTGAGGAAGGTCATCAGTTAAACAATATGGAATCGGGTGAACCAATTACGTCTGTGAAGGATCAACTGCTTAGTGCCAATGTCTATTTTGGCTCGCGGCCGATTGTAGAAGCACTTAACAAGGGTGCTGATATCGTAGTTACTGGTCGTGTTACTGATACTGGATTGACGTTAGCTCCAATGATTCACGAATTTGATTGGTCGTTTGAGGATTATGATAAGATGTCGGCGGGCACCATAGCCGGCCATATTATTGAATGTGGGGCCCAGGTATCGGGCGGAAATTTTACGGATTGGGAAAAGGTGGACGGTTTTGTAGATATCGGATTTCCTATTATTGAGGCACAGCCTGATGGTAGTTTTTATGTGACCAAGCATGAAGATACTGGGGGACTAATAAGTCAGCAGACGGTTAAAGAGCAGCTCCTTTACGAAATCGGGGATCCCACAGAATATATTACTCCAGATTGTATTGCTGATTTTACCTCCATTCAATTACAAGATGCCGGTTCCAATCGCGTAAAAGTATCGGGTATTACGGGGCGGCCCGAAACGGATACTTATAAAATCTCGGCCAGTTATAATGATGGATATAAACTTTCATCAACGCTGGTGTATTCGTGGCCTGGAGCATTGAAGAAGGCTAAAAAAGCCGGTGAAATTTTGAAGGGCAGGGCCGACGCATTGGGATTAGCATATGATGATTTTAGAGTTGAGTATGTGGGAGTAAATGGATGCAGCGAGCAGCCTGTCACGGATACTCTTTTGGCACAAGAGCAGGAAGAAGTTCAGATAAGAGTTTCTCTTTCGGGTGATAGCAAGGAGGATCTAAATCGTTTTGGCAAAGAAATGGCTCCGCTTATCTTAACTGGTCCCAGTGGTGTTACGGGTTTTGCAGGGGGAAGACCCAAGGCCAGTGGAATTGTGGCTTATTGGCCTGCACTCTTGGATAAAGAAGCCGTATCACCACGTGTTCGTATCTATTAACAATTTTTTTGGTATTAACTTAGAAATTTGCTGTAATATTTCGGATTTTACAGTTCTGAAAAATCAATAGAAAAATAGTATTTGAGTAATGGTTATTGGAATTATTGGTGCAAGTATTTCGGGATTAATTGCCGGAAAACGACTGGCAGAAGCAGGACATGATGTAACAATTATTGAAAAAAATCGGTCGTTGGGCGGACGCCTAAAAACGGTAGCGTTGGATGACTTAACACTGGATGTAGGGCTCACTCATTTCGATGTTGAAACGAATACCTTTGGTTCTTTTGTAAGTGATATGGAATCTAAGGGAGCAATACAGAAATGGACAAAGGAATTTAGTCTTTTTGATGGGGCTGAGCTTTATGATGTAGATCCTAATTCAGATGCCCGTCAATATTATTGTGGTACTGCGGGACTTCAGGATATGGCAGAAAGCATGAGTCGTTGGGTGGATATCAAATCAGAGGAAAAAGCCGGTGGCTTAACCTATATTGGACCTGATCGCACGAGAAAACGTTCTTGGATGATCAATTTAACGGATGTTACTGTATTTGAATGTGATGCCGTTATTATTGCCACATCTGCGGTTGATGCGTATGGCGTTATACAAACGGCACAAAATAGAACGCAGACTCGTAAAATTATTCGCCATATTGATGAGGTGCGATATGATGGATGCTTTTCACTTGCGGCAACGTATGAAAATCAAGGTGTGCCTTCGTGGAGGGGTATTGAATGTGAACATAGTTCAATTCGGTGGATCAGCAATGAATCTTCGAAGCAAAATACTGATACCGCTGCTCTTGTAATTCAATCAACCCCTGACTTTTACCGAAAGCACGCACAAAAAAGCGAAAAAGAGATTCAGGAATTACTTCTTGAAGAAGCTTCTGAAATTATTGGAGGCTGGGCACATCGTCCAAAATCCACCTATGTGGAAAACTGGAAGTATTTTAATGCTCAAAATTCTATTGATGAATATTTTATGGAGCTTGAAATGGAAGACGCTCCACTTGCGTTAATTGGTGACTACTTAGGCGGTTCTTCTCTGGAAAACGCTTTTGTATCAGGATATAACCTGGCCGAATATTGGATTAAAAAATATAGCGAAGTAACTGTATAATAATCTGAGAGAGTCAGATAGAAAAAAGAACAATCTGTGGGCTCACTGCAAAAGCTCAATCAATACTTTAAAAAATATAAGGGAACCATCATCCTCGGTTCTCTTTTTCTTACCGCTTCAAATTTCTTTTTGATTTGGATACCGGTATATCTGCGTCGGACTGTGGATGAGGTATCGCAAGTTGATATCGAGGAATCGCCCGAGACTTTTGATTCCATTGTAGAAGTGCTTTTTAGCAGTAGTGCGAGCTGGATATTGGCCAAGAATGCTCTTTTACTGGTAGGAGCCGTATTGTTATCTGGATTGTTACTATTTGCCACACGGCAGACATTGATTGTAGCCTCCCGTAAAATCGAGTTTGATCTTCGTAATGACATCTTCAATAAGCTTTTAAAATTACCACAGCGATTTTATAGCAATTACAATTCTGGGGAAGTATATGTTCGTGCTACCGAAGATGTCTCTAAGGTGCGTGAGTATTTTGGTCCGGCCTATATGTACACGATCAATACGCTTACGCGGATGGGTTTTATCATCACGATGATGATCATTGTGAGTCCTGAGTTAACGATGTGGGCATTGTTGCCACTTCCGTTTCTTTCTGCATTTGCCTACTGGGTAAGTGGGTATATCAATGATTATTCGAGAATAATACAGGAACAATATTCTACCATTGCAGGACGTGCTAAAGAGTCTTTTTCAAGCATCCGATTGATTAAGGCATACAACCGTGAAGCATATGAGAGGCAACGTTTTGAGGATGAAAGCGAGTCGTACCGGCAGAAAAAGTTACGACTTGATTTGGTTGAGTCACTCTTTCATCCCACACTAAACTTATTGATTGGGTTATCGGTGGTAATTGTTGTTTGGAAGGCAGGGCAGCTGGTTATTGAGGGTCAGCTTACGGTTGGAAATATCTTAGAATTTATTGTGTATGTAGCATACTTAACGTGGCCGGTGGCTTCTTTGGGATATACCGTTAATCGATTTCAACAGTCAATGGCCTCATGGAAACGAATTGATCAAGTGCTTACCGAAGACGTTGAGATTGAGGACAAAGGTCATACTGATCAGGAAATAGATGAAATTAAAGGATCAATAGAATTTAAAAACGTATCCTTCAAGTATCCTGACGCCGAAGAGTATGCATTGAAAGAGGTAAACCTGAAAGTGGAAGCCGGGCAGAACGCAGCTATTGTAGGTCGAACGGGAAGCGGTAAAACAACGTTGATAGAATTGATACCACGATTGTTTGATGTAACAGAAGGAGAAATTTTAATTGATAATAAAAAGATCGAATCCATCCCGTTACAAGTATTACGAGAAAGTATTGGATTGGTTCCTCAGGACACGTTCTTGTTTTCTGATACGATTGGAGAAAATATAGCCTTTGGAACACATGATGCATCGCAAGAAGATGTGGAGAAGGCAGCTGAGAAAGCGCAGGTTCGTGACAATATTTTGGAATTTGATAAAAAATTCGAGACCATCTTAGGAGAACGAGGCATTACCTTGTCGGGCGGACAAAAACAAAGAACCGCAATCGCAAGGGCCTTGATTCGGGATCCTAAAATTATAATACTCGATGATTCGTTAAGTGCAGTAGATACAAAAACTGAAGAGGCCATTCTAAAACATCTCAGAAAAGAATTAAAAGGAAGGACAACCTTAATGATTAGCCATCGTATCTCTACAATCAAAGATGCAGATATTATATACTATCTGGAAGATGGCACAGTTGTAGAACAGGGGACTCATGAAGAGTTACTCGACAAAGAAGGCCGTTATTCAGTAATGTATAACAAGCAACTCATCGAAGAAGAGTTGGCTGAAATCTGACGAACAGAAATAGAAAATAAATATAAACAAAGATTGATTGTTTGACCGCAATCTAATCTAAAAATACAAAGAGGTATCACAATGATTATTGTACCATTAGGTGTTGGATCTGCTACACCAACGGCTACACGTCATCTTTCATCAGTAGCTGTATGGAGAGAAGGTAGCGTATATCTATTTGACTGTGGTGAAAACGCACAAATGAGAATGCTGCAGGGAGGATTAAAACGATCCCAAATCGACTGTATCTTTATTTCACATTTTGATACAGATCACTATTCGGGACTTGTTGGTTTATTATCGACCCTGCAACTGCAGCGAAGAGACCGAGAGCTTACAATTGTAGGTCCGGAAGGGATACAAGAGTATGTAGAATGGAATTTTGAGTTTGCAAATATCGATCTTAGCTATCCCATCAATTTTGTGGAAGTTGAGGAAGGTTTTGAAGAAAAACGTGTTGTTGACGAGGATGAATTTTATGTTGAAGCACGTCCGCTAAATCATACGAAGTTTTGTGTTGGGTATCGTTTCCAAGAGAAAGATAAGCCCGGAAAGGTTGATGCTGAAAAGGCTCAAGAACAAGGTATTAGCGAAGATTGGCAATACAAAGAGCTTAAAGCCGGCAATGATGTTGAATTGGATGACGGAACCGTCGTTAAATCAGCAGATATTGTTGGGCATCCGCGACCCGGTGATAGCTTTGCTTATATAACGGATACCAAATATTGCCCTAATTCTGTGAAGTTGGCGATGAATACAAATGTGCTGTTTCACGAATCTACGTTTAGTGAAAGCCTTTCGGAAAAAGCCGAAGAAACAGGACACTCAACAGCTAAAGATGCAGCACGGGTTGCTAATGAGGCAAAAACCAAGCTGCTTGTCATTACACACTTCTCGGCTCGTTACACGAACGAATATGTTCTATTGCGCGAAGCTCGTGATGATTTCTTCCCGACGTGGGTTGCTACCGAGCTGCGGCCAATCTTTACGGATCCGGCGCATGAGAAAGGGATTATTCAGCCCAAGGTTTATCTCAAAGAGATTAACCAAAATAACAATAGCGATAAGAATGGTGGAGGAGATTCTTCCTCTGGAAAGAAAAAGCGTGGCCGGAAAAAGAAGAAGCGATTCCGTAAGCGTAAGAACTATTCAGGAAAGGGTAAAAAATCCCGAAAGAAATACAGTAAAAGCAGTAGTAGCAGTGGTTCGCGCAAAAAGCGCAAACGGCGAAATAGCAATGACAAGAATAACAACAATAATAAAAAGAACAACGGCAATAACGGTGGTAATGGTGGCGATCAGCCTCAACCAAAGCAAATTACACCGCGTACGCCGTTCGATGATTTCGACCGCTTCTAAACTTCTTATAGTGTGAGCAATTCAACAACTGATAAAGCCGTCGATTCGGATCTTCTCCGGCGGCTTTATCAATTTATTCGACCCTATCGTTGGTATGTAGTACTGGGCATTGTACTTACTCTAAGTGCGGCCTTCATGGGGACGGTACGTCCAAAATTAACTCAAATTGCCGTTGATGAGTATATCCGTAATAAGGACTTCCAGGGTCTGCTTTGGATTATTTTGCTACTTGTTGGAGCACTGGTTGGTGAGTTTTTATTACTCGTAGCCAATACATACCTGACGAGGTGGTTTGGGCAAGGGACGCTTTTTAATCTGCGGAATGCTGTATTTGAGAAGATACAGTCATTACACGTGCAGTTTTTTGATAAAAATCCCATCGGTCGACTTATCACCCGAACAACCAGTGATATTGAAGCACTGAGTGATCTGCTTAGCGATGGTGTGGTTAATATTATTGGAGATATGTTCCGTATCTTCTTTATACTGTATTTTATGTTCAGTATGAGCTGGGAACTCTCGCTGGTGGCGATCTCGGTTCTGCCTATCCTTTTTTATGCTACTTTTGTATTTAAAGCTAAGGTTCGGGTTTCTTTTTTAAACGTCCGTGATCAAATAGCTCGCTTAAACTCTTTTGTACAAGAGCACATCAACGGTATGTCGATTGTGCAACTGTTTAACAAAGAAGAGCGGGAGCGAGATAAGTTTAAGAATATTAATGCCGCTCATCGCGATGCATATATCGAAACTATTTTTTACTTCGCCATATTTTGGCCACTTGTTGAAATTATTGCCAGTTTAGCGATGGCACTGGTGATTTGGTATGGAGGGGGACGTGCCCTTATGGGGGAGGTGACTTTTGGTATTCTGTTGGCTTTTGTACAGTATGTACGGGATTTCTTTCGGCCGATTCAGGGATTATCAGAGAAGTTCAATACCCTCCAGTCGGCGTTGGCATCCTCGGAACGTATTTTCAATGTGCTCGATACCGAAAATAAAGTTGATGATCCTGATGAACCAGAACACATCGATGAGGTGAAAGGTTATGTTGAGTTTGAGAATGTTTGGTTTGGGTATAATAAAGAAGAAACCGTACTGAAAGATGTCTCATTTAGAGCAGAGCCTGGTGAAACTATTGCGTTTGTTGGTGCTACAGGGGCGGGGAAATCAACCATCATTAATTTACTTCTGAGATATTATGATATCAATGAAGGGGCGATCAAACTTGATGGAACAGATATTAGAGATTTAACGCTAAAAGAATTGCGTTCTAACTTTGCTCTGGTTCTGCAGGATAATGCTCTGTTTTCGGGTACGATTATGGAAAACATAACACTGGGCAACCCGGATATTTCTAAAAAAGAAGTAAAAGAAACGGCGCGTGAAATTGGGGCTGATACCTTTATCAAAAAGCTACCCAATGGATTTAATTACGAGCTTAGCGAACGCGGGAAGTCCATTTCGATGGGACAGCGCCAGTTAATTTGTTTTATTCGAGCGATGGTCTACGATCCCAATATTCTTATCTTGGATGAGGCGACTTCGAGCGTGGATTCCGAAACTGAAGAAACTGTAAATAAAGCGTTTGAGAAGTTGATGAAGGGGCGTACATCTCTTGTGATTGCTCATCGTCTCTCAACCATTCAGGGAGCCGATAAAATTATGGTAATGCATAAGGGGGAAATCAGAGAGCGGGGTACACATAAGCAGCTTGTTGATAGAGAAGATGGTATCTATCGCAAGCTTTATGAGCTGCAATATAAAGATGAATTACTACCCGCTGTTAAAGAGGAATAGTATCTATCAATCAAGTATGGTTGATAGCGTAATAATGAACTGCTCAATTTCTTGCCTTGTGTTATAATAGTGGATAGAAGCTCTTACAACTTCGGTAAGATTACGTTCTTCCATATCCAGGCGCGTACTTTTGATTGATGATGTGCTTATATTAATTCCTTTTTTGTGCAGCTCTTTTTGGATTTCATTAGTTGAATGCCCATCAACGGTGAAGGTAACAAGTCCCCCTTTGGTTTTACCGATGTCTTGAACCGTGACGTTAGGCAATTCAATAAGTTTTGTTCGAAGCTCCTCAGCAAGCCCCACAATTCGGTTCCAGATGGATGTAATGCCGATAGTATTAGCATATGATACCGCTTCTTTCAATCCCAATATTCCTGCATAATTCATTTCCCAATTTTCAAATCGCCGGGCATCATTTCTGATTTTATAGTCGCCTGATGAAGTCCACTCAGCTGCATGCAGATCAACAAAAGGAGGGGTAAGGTCAGCTAAAACATCTTTATTTACATATAAAAAGCCGGTACCGCGTGGTCCGCGAAGGTATTTGCGTCCCGTAGCTGAAAGCATATCGCAGCCAATTTTCTGTACGTTGATGGGATATTGGCCTACTGATTGGCAGGCATCTACCAAATATAAACAACTGTAACTATGGGCAATTTCCCCAATCTCTTCAATGGGATTGACCAACCCACTGTTGGTAGGAATATGTGTTATGCTGATTAATTTTACCCGATCATCCATTAATTGTTCGAGCGCTTCTACTGAGGTTTGTCCAGCGTTATCACTGGGGATGACTTCAACCTTAACGCTCACTTCTTTTTTGAGTTTTAGATAAGAGATATAGTTGCTGGCATATTCTGCCTTTGAGGTCAAAATGCGGTCGCCTTCACAAAAATCGATTGCCCAAAAAGCCATATTCCAGGCTACCGTAGCATTTTCAATAAGAGCTATTTCGGTAGGTTTAGCATTAATGAAATTGGCAATAACATCATAGGTTTCATTAATTGACTGGCGATATTTATTAGCCGTTTCATAGCCGCCCCATAGGGATTCCTCTCGCTGATAATTAATTACGGCATCAGAAACAGATCTTGGCATTAATGAAGCTCCGGCATTGTTAAAGTGAAGTACATTTTTGGTGCCGGGGGTCTCTTTACGAAGCTTATCTATATCCATAAATCAAAGAAAAAGAATTTGAGTAAATGATATCCATGCACTGAGAAGATATATGAGGCTTAGGATATCTAAAATGGATGCAAATAAAAAAAGGCGATGTGGGTTAACACATCGCCTTTAGTGCGCTTGAAGCAAAAAATAGGATTACAGATTTCCGAACCTGTTTAAAAACTCATCATAGGCCTGTAAAGCAGCTTCGTCTTCGCCCATATTATCAAGTGTTTCGGCTCTGATAATCATGGCTTTTTGCAGGTAATCTTGATGATTTTCGGAGTCTTTAAAACGCTTGATAAGTTTTTTGCTGGCATCCAACACAATAGCATCTTCTTTCTCATTGATGAGCAAGTCAAATCGTTTGCAATGAATAAGGTTAAGTTTTTCTTGCAGCATCTTATCAGAACTGGTATCCATTCTGTCGATCACCGTATTGTATAATGGAAGCAATTCATCAGATGAAGCGTTTTTATTTTCCAGGATATTGACTTTATAAAGCATAGCTCGTGATGCCTGCTCATAAAATTCAGTATTCTCGGAGTCTTTAAAACGATTGATCACCGTCGTTAAAGCTGAAAGAGCTTCGTCATTTTTGCCGAGTTTCAGTAGTGCAATAGCCCGACGGATGATAGCGCGTTCAACAGCCTCCTTAAAGTCGGTTTGCTTGTTATCATATCGGTTGATGATATCTTCAAGCGTGGGTATAAGCTCTTCCCAGCGCTTCATTTTATGAAGAAGATCAGACTTTCGAATTAATGCCTTTTGTACAAATTGGTGTTCTTTAGATAGATTTGGCATAGAACTGGTTGGTTTGGTAGCCTCAGACATGGGTACTTCTAAATCAGTGGGATCAATGTCGGTATTGTTTTCATCGTCAGCTGATGTTGAAGCTGATTTATTATCGGTTGGTAATTGTTCATCATCTTCAAAATCAAAGATATTATCCTCCTCAGAATTCTCGTTATGTTGGTCAGACGTTGTTTCGGTATCATTTTGTTGCGTTATTTCATCTTTACCATTCTTGGTCATATTAAGAGGAGAGTCTTCACTACTATTCGCAAATTCCTGTATGGAGGAATTATCAGTGGTTTGGGACTCCTCATCTTCTATTTTTGAGTTCTCCTGTTCATCAGAGTCAGATTCCTCAAAGTAATTAAGAAAATCATCAATATTGTTATCACTGATTTCCTCGGGAGATATAAACGTATTGTCTTTCTCTACCGAATCGTTTTTTGAACCATTTGAGGTAAGTTGAGAGTTTTCGGCCATAACCGTTTCTGATTTGTACTCCTCATCAGCATTTGTAGTAAGCACCTTGTCAATTGTGGAAGGGCCTACGAAGGAAACAATTTTTTCGAAAGTTCCAGAAATGTACTTGATAATAAGATCAGTTTTATTGCCCTTGAAGTGAGCATCAAAAACTTCCTTAATTTCTTTAAGTGACCGTTGGTGGATATTGGGATGCTGGGCAAAAATACCTTCATAGGCATTTAAAAGTCCCTTGGCTAAAGCCACTTTTGTTGTTTCGGGATGTTGAAATTCCTCGAAATATTTGGACGGTTTGCCATCATTGTCAATAATAGAAAAGTCTTTAAGAATCCGAATAACCAGCAGATCATTTGGGTCAGAATAAGACAAGCGTTCTAACAAATCGCTGTTGATAGTAATATCCTCAGCATGATAATTTGCCAGCGTTTCAACGATGGACTCGAAATTTTTTGTATTTACTAAAAAAGCCTCTGATACTTTCATAACATGAATAGTTTGTTAGCCGTGAAATTCTATTTTCGAAAATTCGCAGCTAAACCACTAATTAAAAACCCCTAATAATGGGGAATAGGGGTTAGAATTTTGTAATAAATGTTACGAGGCGGTTGTAGGGAAAGCTTTAAGAAAAGCACTCTCGAGATTTTCCTTTGACAGAGGCTTTTTTAAATAATCAACGTAATTAGTTTGATTGGCCCGTTGGAGGTGGTTTGGATCATCCGAAGAGGTGATATACACTAATTTGACATTGCGGTGTTTCTTAATCTCTTTAGCAGCTTCTATACCATCAATTTCATCGGCAAGATTAATATCCATGAGAATAATATCGACCGCCCCAATGCGTAGGGCAGACTCGATAGCCTGGGCTCCCTTTGAGCTGGATCCAATAACCGTGTGTCCCATTTGGTTGATAAATCGTTCAAGGATAATCTGCTGAATATTATCATCCTCAACAATTAATACTTTTTTTGAAGTTTGGTCCGTTTCCATAATAAATTGAATTTCTGCAAATGGGATATAATGCCTCACATGAGTATGTAAAATTAGTATTAATTATACAATTTCCCTGATTTTATTTTTAAGATTTTTTCAGTGGGTTTTTACAGATTGAGTGAGCAATTTCGCCGCATTAAAAAACACTTAATTAACAAAACTTAAGCGATCAGTAGGGACAAAAGTCGTATTTTGTAAAGGATTGAAAACATATCCAAAACCCCTATAAAAAGTATTATCCTCTTTTAAAATGAAGCGGGAATATCCTCCAAAAATATTTATCGTCGATGATTCTGAAGTACAGTTAGTATTATTGAAAAAGGTATTGCGAAATGAAGGATATCAGGTAAAGGCATTTGTAACAGCACAAAAATTGTTAAATAGATTAACTGATGAGGACCCAGATTTAATTATCTCTGATATTGATATGCCTATGCTGAATGGATTTGAATTAGTTCAAAAGATTAAGAGTAGGGGGGATCTTAAACAAGTTCCCTGTCTTTTGGTTTCGTCTAAACCCCCTTCCACCATTCAGGAAAAAGTACGAAGGGTAGGTGCGGCCGGTTTTATCCAAAAACCATTCAAGCATCATTTCTTAAAAAATACAATCCATAGCTTGTTAAACAGGCAAGTAAGAAGCGCATAAGAACATTCACAGTTGATCCTAAAAAAGTGTAATTTCGGTTGTAGAAATAGCAGCTTATCTGTTATATTCAGTTTCTCAAAAATAAATGCCCGAGTGGCGGAATTGGTAGACGCGCCGGATTCAAAATCCGGGAAAACCCCTCCTCAAATGATGCAAAGGCTGATTATTCAATTTTAGACACCATTTAGACACCAGATTTACCCCCTCAAAGCGTACTTCTAATAACTGGATTATAAAAGTTTTTTACTATCCAGAGCCAATCTAAGGAGTATTCTCATTTTAGCCTTCCATTACAATTAAAACTAAATGGAGGTTTATTATGGACTTTTCTATTTACCCGTTGCAACGATACGACAAAAACCGACTATACATCTTTTTTGAAGATGAAAATGGTGATCGAATTCGTCGGTCTACAGGCGTAAGCTATCCTAAAGGTGCGTCGAAGAAAAAGCGAGAGCAGGCTCACAAGCAAGCAGAAGAAAAAGGGATAGAATTGGTATTGGATCACTTTAAAAATCATCGGCAACATCAGCAGGAAAAAGAGAAAGCCCCGCTTTTTTCTACTTATCTTGACGAGTATTATTTACCGGATCTTCGAAGCAGTAGGGCCGAATCAACCTATGATCGTTATAAACTTGCTTTTAACCACTTGCTTCGTATTTGTGGAGATTTACCTTTAGATGAATATGACCGGCAATTAATATCTAAGTATAAACTTTATCGCTTGAATAAAGACCAAGTAGAAAAAACGACCATTGATCTTGAATTGCGATCAATAAAAGCTTGCTTCTCTTGGGCTGAAGACTATGATTTCTTGATAAAAAACCCTTACGAAGGGAAGGATATTTTATATAATACTAAAAAAACAAAACGGGCATTTACCAATACAGAAATACAAAAATTACTCAAACATACTGAGGGAAAATTAATTGGATTGGTGATCCGCCTGGGATATTTCACTGGAATGCGTATTGGTGAAATGAATCAGCTAAAATGGAATATGATCAATTTTGAGGAGCGCTATATTGATATTCCACCGGAGATTACCAAAACCGATAAGGGACGTTTGGTTCCGTTAGAGAAAAAACCATTTAATATCATCAAGATATTTGAGCTTACACTGAACAAGAAAATGAAGAAAGCCCCGAAGTATTATAAAGGCAAAACAAAGAATAGCTGTTACGTGCTTCCGAAAGAGCGGGGGCATGGGCAATATTCACTGCGAAGTATCCAGCAAAAATTTAGGCGAACAATGCGGAAAATAGGTCTTCCGGATGAGTTGAAATTTCATTGCCTGCGCCATTCAT
Organism: Fodinibius sp. Rm-B-1B1-1; assembly: GCF_038594945.1. Classification (NCBI taxonomy): domain Bacteria; kingdom Pseudomonadati; phylum Balneolota; class Balneolia; order Balneolales; family Balneolaceae; genus Fodinibius; species Fodinibius alkaliphilus. Next base: position 1,241,185 of record NZ_JBCFYD010000002.1, on the reverse strand, counting down.
TTGCAACCCATACGCTTGAAAAAGGAGGAGAAATGTATGCAGTAAGCAAGCTAATGGGGCATTCAAGTACCAAGGTTACCTCAGAATTTTATGACCATACGGATTCATTAAGCTTTCGAGAAACCGCTGGTTTATTATAAAATATAAAACTCCCTATGATAGTTTATACATAGGGAGTTTTAATCCTTCTTTCTAAAAAAAAGGTTAATTAACTGAAAGAAGCTTTTTCTTTCAATTTTTGAATGGATTCATCCAGATGGTTCATGTCATACATAATTTCATTAACCAACCACTCCATAGATGGATCCTCGGCAATAATTTTGAGTACATTGTCCAAGCCTATGATCGTGTTTTTTAAAGCCTCTTCAACTTGTTGAGAATTATTTTTTGTTTTGGTATTCAAGGTAGTCAGATTGAGTTACTTTTATTTAAGTGAATTAAAATTCCGGTTAATATAATCTGATTTAAGCTACCATATTCTATTTAATTTCACTTTTTCCAATTTTTATAGGGGAACCAGTAAACTTTTATTTCTTTTTCCTTTAGGTTAATTTATGTGTGAACACACATAAATAGCTATGGCTGACCTTACCAATAAACAACAACAGTTTTACGATACGCTGATCGCCTATGTCCGTAAGCACTTTCGTTGGCCAACCTACAAAGAGCTGGCCGACCGGCTTGGTTTTAGCTCAGAAAACAGCGTAACCCAGTACTACAATGCACTGGTAAGTAAGCAATTTCTTAAAAAGGATAGCCAAGGCAATTATACCTTTACCAATCCGACTGATGTTTGGATGGCCCGGGATGAGGAACAGGTGAGCCGTTCAATACCAATCTTAGGTGAGATAACTGCGGGTACGATGGAAGAAGCCATAGAAGCGGATTTAGGAGAAATTACCATTGGTGATTTCTTTCCCAATGCCTCGAATGTATTTGGGCTTCGAGTGAAAGGCGACAGCATGAAAGGTTTAGGTATCTCTACAGGGGACAAGGTCATTCTGTCAAAAACAGAACTCCGAGATGGAGACGTAGGAGCGGTATTATATAACGGGGATACGACACTAAAACGAGCTCATGTCAGAAAGAATGGCGTTCGCTTGGAACCGGCCAATCCTGACCATGATGATATTATTATTGAGCCCGGGGAATTTGAAGAGGTTCGGGTATTAGGCAAATACCTGGGACATATCAGTGAAGATGGACTGGTGAAAGCTTCTTACAATTAGTCCAAGAGCATGCCTGCTTCTTCATAGACCAGATACCAACCTACTTTTTTCGTGTCAAAAACAATATCCAGGTAGCGGTCGTCTTTGGTTTGCAGGGTGATATGGATCTGCTTGTGTCCGTGGCCAACTGGTTCTTCGTGGCATTTGCGAATTTGTTGCACGTGATGGACCTGTCCGTTTTGACGCTTGATGCGAATCGGTTGCAGGCGTTTGGTTATCCCGTTTTGCTTATCAGCAAAGGAGGCCACCGTCGTAATAACAATCAGTGGCTCAGGCTCTTTCTCGCTATGTTGGTTACTGCCACTCATCGACCTCTTCAATTAGCTCAGGACCATTATTTTTGGTGGAATTCACTTTTCGCGACACCGGAAAGCGGTGAATTGCTTCATCTGGATAGGGTTTGAAAATGCCACCATCATAGTAGACCTTGGTATTTTCATTGTCAGGGTCCAGCCAAAAGTCAAAATCCTCTTCGCTTAGGATAACCGGCATGCGACGTTTAGTATGGATTTCTCCAATAATATCGTTGCTTTCAGTCGTAATGATCGTAAACGAGGGAATCCGTTTGGAACCGTCCGGTGATTCCCACTCATGATATAACCCTGCCAGTGGCATGATAGGTTTTTCGGCCATTTCAAAGCCGTAGGGATACTTCTCTCCATTCGAACGTTTCCATTCGTAAAATCCCGAAATGGGTACAATACATCGACTTTTCTTAAATGGACCTTTATAGGCAGCTGTCTCCGTAAGTTTTTCGGCTCGTGCGTTAAAATAAGGGTATTTGGGCTTGCCTTCCTTTTCATAGAAGGGAATAAGTCCCCAGCGAAATTCTTCGATAGAACGGGTCCCATTTCGTTGCAACACAATTGGGTTTTGCGTGGTCGGTGCCACGTTAAAGTTCGGCAGTATCTCATCAATATCGAACGGAACTTCGAACATATCCTTGCAGGCCTCCTGAAATTTAATATCTCTCCAATATCGTCCACACATAAGACTCCTGTTTGATTATTGTTGGCAATGTTTTAATATATGTGTAAACACACATATATAATATAGCTTCTTTTTACTGTCGCTGTCAATATGAATATCCCTGATTTTAATAGTCTCCCTGAACTGCCCGATCCCGGTCGCTACCAACTAAATAAGAACGTCCACAACATCACGCGGTACCAAACCATAGCTGCCGACATGCAGCATCCGGGGAACTCTCCGCGTCTGTATGTGCACGTAGATATGAACGCCTTTTACGCACAAGTCGAGCAGCTCTGCTATAACCTGTACGGTATGCCAGTGGTCGTGGGCGGCTGGCGCAAGCCGGACGGAACGGTTAAAGGGATTGTGGCCACCAGCTCGTATGAAGCTCGGGCTTGGGGCGTGAAGACCGGCATGAGCGCTTTGGAAGCTTATAAGCTTTGTCCGCATGTAATCTTTAAGCAAGTGGACTACGAAAAGTACCGGGCGTTTAGCAAACGTATCAAAGATGTGTTGGACAGCTTTTCCCCGGATGTAGAAGCCTACAGTATGGACGAGTATTTCTTGGATATTACGTGGAAGCTGGAGGAATCCTATGAGCAATTGGTGGAATTCGCCTGGGAGATGAAGGAGGCTATTTATGAGGAAACCAGTCTTCGGTGTAGCGTTGGAATATCGACTTCTAAGACCTACTCCAAGCTGGCTTCGGATTTAGAGAAACCAGACGGACTTACGGTGCTGACAGAGGAGGAAGAAATTAAAGAGAAGATCTGGCCCTTACCTGTTGATGAGGTGTGGGGTATCGGTAGCCGTCGGTATGCGAAGATCAAAGGTCGGGGCATTACCACTATCGGTGAGGCTATCGCGCGGGGCTATCCGCTTTTTCAAAAGCTGTTTGGGAAATACTTTGGCAAGATGCTGTGGGAGACGGTGGCCGGAAAAGACCGGGCAATTGTAAGCGATGACAGCGAATATATTCCGGAGCGAGTATCATACGGCCATACGTTTTCGACGTGGACGGATGACCCGTGGAAGGTGGCCGGAGAGTTTGCCAAGGCGACTAAGCAGGTCTGCTACCGCCTAAGAGGATACGGAAAGAAATCAGACAAATATTTTGGCAATGTTCGCTTTCAAGGGCAAGAGAAAGAAGGATTCTCCTTTACGTTTCGAGCTCCGGGACTGACAAACTTAGATGGATACGTACTCCGAAACTGCCTGCAGAAAGCCCTGCCGATGCTATTCTACTGCAAAGACCAAGGCAAGAAGTTTCGGGCAATCATGCTGGGTACGACCAAGTTAAATATGACGACACAAGCCGAACTGTTTTTCCAGGAAAATCCCAAAGTAAAGCGAATGTACCAAGCTATGGATTATCTGAACAACCGCTTCGGATTAGATACCATTGATCACGGTATTGCTCAATTTGACGTGAAGGGGAATACCCATTTTAAAGAGCGGTCGATATAAAATGAGTGAATTTTGGTCTTAAATGAAAAAATATAGCATAGGTTAAATTTATTAGTAATATTCTTGGGCAATTAGAAATGGAAAGTAGTTATATGTCAATATTTGAAGATATTAACTTTGAAGAGAGGGCAAGAAATTTAACACTGCCTGAATTTGATCAACAATTGCTGTCTTATCCTTTAATACTAAAACAGTTTGATGGGGTATATAATATTGAGCCTGAATATATCATACTTGGTGTCGAATTAATTAAGGGATGGTTAAATTTACCTCAAGAAAGCTTCAATTATGACAGTGAAGATTTGGAGTTTATGGTTAATAAGTTCAATGGCGCATTTAACGAAAATATTTCTTTTCAGGAGCTAACAGACCTTGCTTTATATTTTGGGAATTTTGAAGCAACTACAGCCATGCTTCATTTTCTTAATCCATATAGTTATCCAATTCATAGCCCAGAAATCGACAAAGTTCTTTACAAGAAAACTGCTACCACCCTGAAATGGGAGGAACAATACCTTTGGCAATTCATTGAAGCCTGCCAGTCATTTAGTAGCTACGATTATGGTATGTCAACTCAGATAGAAAATACAGTTTCAGATAGACTGACAGAAGCGGGATATGACTATAAAGTTGATAAAATGCGTGCGATTGAAATGTGTCTTATTTATGGTGATGATTAAATCTAAAATCAATTAACCAATGTTTCCCAATTTTTAACTCGGCTTTCTGAAAAGGAACGTCCGTATTGAGGTTTTAAATCAAAGTTACATATTCATTGCTTAATGAAATTTCTTTTATCTTCAAGGCCAAAATTAAATTAGCTTTAGAAGTTCATAAATAATGCAATTTGCACTTGATAAAAATGGGAATAAAATAAGCCCCAAACATTCTGGCCAAAAAGCAAGATGTCCAGTTTGTCAAAGTATAGTGATAGGACATTATGGAGAGTTTAGACGTCATTGGCAACATGAGAGTAAAAGGGATTGTGATGAATGGTCAGGCGAAGAAACTCAATGGCATGTAGAATGGAAATCCCGATTCCCCGATGAATGGCAAGAAGTCGTAATTAGTAAAGCTGATGAAATTCATCGTGCAGATATCCAAACCCCAAGTGGAAAAGTACTGGAATTTCAAAACTCACCAATTTCTTCTTCTGAAATAAGAAGAAGGGAAAATTTTTACGGTGATATGATTTGGATAATTAATGCTGAAGAATTTAAATCACGTCTTCAATTAAAAAGTGTAGTCAATAAAAATTTACAACGAATAAAAAGGAATGCCCAAAGAGACCTAAGCATATTAAAACAAGGAGTATCAAAAAGAATAGATAGACTAAAAAATGAAATATCCTCAGTAGAATCCTCGATTGATTACGAAGTGTCAAAAATTGAAGAAAACGATGATTTAATTTCAAAATGCAAAGGTAAATTAAATAACATAACCTCTCTCGCTGATAAGATCTTAAATCATTGGTATTCAAACGATTTGATTTGGAACAACTTGATATCCAGAATAAAATGGGAGGTAGCAGATGTTTACAAAGAAGATTACCTAAATAAAAAAGAAAAAATTGAGCAGGTAAAAAATAAAATAAATTCCATTAAGGAGCAGTTATCTTACATCAATAATAAAGAGGAGTTAGAAATAAGGGAACAATCTTTTAAGATTGTAAGCTACAATGAAATTAGTCCCCAAAACTATACCAATACACAGGTAATCAAAAAAGAAGACAAAAATACTTTATTTCCAGAGTTAATGTCCATAAGTAGTGATAAAGAATTTGAACGTTATTCTTATCGAAGAAGAGACTACCTCTTTCTTTTGGACTTAACAGAAATAGTCAATTCGTTAAGGCGTAATTTGGAAAATCTGGAAAAGCAATTGATCAATCAAAAGGAACAAATTATCCTCCAAAAACAAGAGCTTATAAAAGATTTACATGAGTTAGTCGAGTCAAAAATTGATAAGCTAAACAAAGAAAACAACAACTTGTGGGCTAAAGTAGAAGAGTTGAAAGAATCAAAAAAGGAGTTAATTCAAAAAAAATCTAAAATAGTTAACTCAAAAGAAAGTTTTTTGAAAAAGGAAAGAGAAAAAATAGTTAGTGACACAAAAAGTAAGGGCTTTGAGATTATGCGTACCCAAAAAGGTCACTACGAATTTGATTGGAAACAAAAAAGAAAAAGCTGGAATATGGCTTCTTGTCCGCTATACTTAGATTTCGGGGAGGGTTATTTGTTTAAGAAAAGTCAGAATGAACTTAAGCGGATATCTATTGATGACTTTGTAAGGAAGTTTAAACAATAATCTAATTTTGATAAGTCTTTACAATTAGGTTCTTCAAGATCAAGGGCGTCTATGATATAGGCTTTTAAAATACTATGCATCAAGAAAAATATGCGAAGAGTAATTATTCATACCAGGCTTTAAGAAGAGCCTAATTCATACAGAAGTTCTATTTAAATTCCTCAAAATTTAGTTCTAATATTGGGATGTTTACAAAATTACTTATGCTGAAATATGTTTAATTAAATCTATTAGTTCGAAAAGTTCAGCCTCAATGTTTTCCCATTCGTTATTCAAATCTACTGTCTTAAACGTCAATGCTTGATCATTCCACGTATAAGTAGCATGAATGGAATCTCCCACATCCGGATAAAGCAACATGCCTTCTACCTTTTTATTTTCAGGATTGGGAATATGCTGCATATAGGCAAAGATCTGATACATATTGGGCGACTTAAATGAGATGGAGTCTATATCTTCACGACGGGCCATTGTTTTGGAATAAAACTTGGTATCAATAATAATGATACGCTCATCGTCTTCTAATACGATATCGGTAAACATAGAGGGCATTAATTCGTTGTGCTCCTCTATCTCAGATTTAAAGGGCCAAGGAAAGCTGGGACTTTTTACTTTGTATCGATTTTGTTCTCTCTGATAAAAGTTAAAGACAAACGCTTCAAAGAGACGAGCCAATTTTTGATGATCTCGGGTAAAGTCCCTGAATTGATATCGCTGCCCAGATTCATCCAGTGCTGAAGATTCAAATATTAGCTGGCAGATCTGTATCAAAAATCCGTAAAAGGCATTGTTCCGATGTATTTGAACTTGTGTAAAATGGTGACCTTGTAGGCGAATCTCTTCAACATCGGAAAATCGGTAATAGATCTCCTTTAACTCTCGATGCAAACCATTCTCGATTTCAGGCATTTGTAAGAGCCGCAATACCGTAGATTTAAGAATGCGATTGGGTAACACGTTGCGGCTTAGTTCATCATACTGGCACCAAGCTTTTTTATTCTGAAAAGAAAGACTACTTAATGATTCATCGATTAACAGCTTCCCTCGAATACCCGGGATTTCCTCTTCTTTCTGCCGGTAATTTCGATACAGTCCCCGCTTGAATAGATAGCTACAGCCGTTGGCTAATACTTTACCCAAAAGGTTGGCCACCTCCTCAAAATCGTCAATCCCAGCCTTGGTTAGCTCGGCTTCATCCAGCTTATCCCAAGCGTAGCTTAATAGGTAATAGATATTTTGGACCGGTACCTGCTTCATATCGTAAGCAGTTGCTCTTCAATTTCTTCTACTTTGGTAGGTTTATCAAACCAATATTCATTAAGAAGCGGTATAATTTCGTATTCGATGATATTTTTATACCAATCTTCGTCACCGTTCTTGGTACCACAAAAATAACTGTGTCCAATCTGGTAACCAGGTCCAGGCCCCAGCTCTTGTTTATCAGCTATTTTATTGTTCAGTTCACGGAGACGCTCTACAATGGTATCAATTAAATGCTCTTCAACACCTCGCTCTTTAAGGTGGTTCTGGAACTTATCCCCGAAGTTGGGCATCATATCAATAAAGACAAACCGTCGGCGAAGAGCATAATCAACCATAGCCAGCGATCGATCAGCCGTATTCATTGTGCCAATGAGATGTAGATTCTTCGGGATATAAAAGTTGGGATCATCTTCACCTTTCCTATAGGGCAACTTAACGGTAAAATCTTTACCACGCTTATCATTTTCGATGAGCATCATGAGCTCACCAAAAATCTTACTTAAATTTCCACGGTTTATTTCATCAATGACCAAGAAATACGGTCTATTTTCTGGGTCTGACTTTGCTCGCTTACACATCTGCATAAAAATGCCGTCCTTCAGCTCAAAGTGATCTTCTGTGGGACGATAGCCTCTGATAAAGTCTTCGTACGAGTAGGACTGGTGAAATTGTACGACTTCTATACGGTTTCGATCTTTAAAACCAGACATTAGCCAGGCTAAACGCTTAGCTAAAAATGTTTTTCCAGTACCTGGAGGACCTTGTAGTATGATATTCTTCTTATACTCTAACAGATCGAGAATATTTTGGAGCTCTTCTTCCTGCATGAACACTTCATTCAGTGCGTCCTCCATGGTATAGGGGGAATGTTGTTGGACCCCGTTAAATGCCAGATCTCGTATCGTCAAGAATTCATCTTCTGTAAGCTTAAATAGGCTGCCTTGGTTATTATTCAGGACAGAGCAGCTTTCCAATTCAGGAATCGATTGTAAGGCATCCCAACCCGGTTGATTCGGTGTAAACTCTTTTAACCTAAATGTAAATTTTTCTTTGTCGTCATCATCAGTATGCAGAGCTTCTGTAACTTCCAGTACGGCTTTAACGCGCTTTACCGGAGTAGATTCATATCCAATTATCAAGTCACCAGGCTCTACTTCTTGAAAATGTTGGTATATACGTCGTTTGTTTCCATTGTCATTGCGGGATGTATACCATTGCTCTTGTCCCACTTCTTTCTCAGAAAAACGCCAAATATCCGGATTCGCATTTAGCCACCAGTAATTGCGATCTTCTTCAGCTACCTCTTTACTGACATCCGATTCTTCTTTGGATACGTGATTTTCGTACAGCCAACTAAAAAACTGATCTAATTCCAACGGTATGGTTGTTTCGGTTCTCCTACCAACGATCTCTTTATAAAGTTCTATAAGTGGACTTAGCTGATTGTTATATCGAATAAAGAAATCACCAAACGATTCTCCACGTTCACGGGATATATCCAATTCCAAAAAGGAGGTAGCTTCTTTATCTCGGCGATTATAAAACACGTATTTTTCAGGGAATAAATACCCAACTAATTCACCGTAAAAGGATTCAGCCAAATATTTTAGATGATATTCGCTGTCATTATCCAGCATTGCATTGATTCGATCTGATAACGGATCATCGCCATAGGCCAGATATAAAAACGCCTTGCGATAGCGTTTGATGTCATGATTGGGATCGCCAAAAGCTCTTTTCAAGGCTAAAGCGTTAGTAGCAAGGCCATGGACTTTTTCCCCCATCTCTTGAAAATCACTCCACTCAGCTTGCTTCAAGTTTTCTTTTTTAAAGAAATCCTGAAAGTACTCATACCTTCGTTCTACAAAGGCTCTTTCTGTAAAATGTTGGTCAGCTACTTCTGAAAACTTTTTAAGATAGCTCTTAACCTTTGGTAATCTATCTGCTTCCATATCAAAAACGTCTTTAAATACTTCTCTTTTATATTGATCATCAAATACAGCTTTCTCAAAGAAATCGTTATTGTACTTTTTAAAACTGGAACTTTGAGTACGTTCTAATTCTTTTAGAGAAGCAGCTGTGATACTATCAAATTCTTCCTGCAATTCGGTATAGCTCTTAGTCCAATGGAAATATGCCTCTGGTGGTCCATTAAATTTTTCACCGGTTTTTGAGTTTACTCTGCTATTTGGATGAATAAATCTCCATGGTTTTTCCTTATCAGCATAGAAACTTAAACAATAGCGCTGCCCGATAGTTAGATTTAATCTTGGGCTGTCCGTGCGAACGCTAAAGACTACTCGCTGATCGGAAGGTTCTACCTTTAACTCTTTGACAACTTTTTGGAGGCCATTGAAATATTTTGAGGCTTGCTCATATTCCATTTGGTCCAAAACCTCTTTAAAATCACTTTCGGACTCTTTTTCACCTTCTAAGGTTCTGAATAAAATATCCTGAGCCAGTAGGTTTAGATTATCATCTTCGTAACAGTCATCTGTCAACGTTTTTCGAGATAATTCTATCAGCTCTTTATCCTTAGAGATAAACTCATCAATAAATTTTTCTATAAGCTCTAAATAATGAATATATCGTTCACCGGCTGAAGGTCTATCAATCCCTAATAAATCAGTATAATCTGAGTAAAAAGAATACTTATAGAAGGTGTATTTATCTGGATACCTAAAAGTAAGATAGGTAGCTATAGTACGCTCATCTTGAAATGATCCTTTATCAGGATAATGCTCTCTAACTAATTCTTCTGCTTGCTCACCAAAATCATCAATTCGTTTTTTCACAGGAATTGTCTCGTCATACAGCATCTTAAATAACGAGCGAGCCTCCTCCGGATAATCCTCTACAAAGTGAATAAGAGTCTTGCTCCTATAGTCCAATAGATTACCGAACTCAATACCTTGAGCCATTTCAGCAAAGTTTTCAGCATCAATATCCCATTTTTGTTGAAATTCTTTTACAAGCTGCCACTTATATAGCTCTTTTTCGTTGTTATCCGCTTGAATTAATTTCTTATAACGTTCAATTAACTCTTTCTGAATTGAATTGTAATCGGTGTCCGGTTCAGCTACTTCATCTTTCTTAGGAATAATGTCATATCCTAATTCTTTGAGCTTTTTAAAAGCGGGAGTCCCTTCACCACCTTTAAATTCACTTGGGTCCAGCTCTTCTCCATTAGCATATTTATTAGCTATGGAGAGGACTAATTTGGGAGGATAGGTCTTACCATCACAAAGAAGGTCGTATGTTGTTGAATGGCGACCTTGTGGCACTCCCTTTTTATCTATTTCTGCCAACGCATTGTTAATGTGCTCCTTCGTAATATTTTCAGGAATCATATCTCTAAACAAATGGATTACTAATTTATTAATTCATTTGTAATAAAAATTATTGTTAGCAATAAAAGAAATTTACTTCTGATTTGTTGATTCATAAATTTTAGATTAAAGTATATCACAAAATATACTTAAGTACTTTAGCCAAATATAGTTATGTCAGGGGATATAAAACTACCCTTTGGCCTCAAAGAGGGGCGATTATACCACATTACAAAAGTAGAGAATGGGTTAAAATGCAATTGTATTTGTCCTAACTGTGAAGCTAAATTAATTGCACGCAATCAGGGTAAGAAGAAGGTTCCACATTTTGCACATTATAAATCTACGCAATGCCCAGGTTCACTTGAAACGGCTATTCATCTTATGGCTAAACAAATTATACAGGATGAACTTTTAATTTATACTCCTAAGTATTCAAAAGAGACGATAGCCTATGATGATGAAGGGATACCTCATTACGGTAAAAACACTCATATCCCACCTGACAATGTTGAGTTTGACAGAGTCGATGTAGAAGTGTCAAAAAGTGGATATAGACCAGATGTTATAGCTTTTAAAAATGGGAAATCTTTAAATATAGAAATCAAAGTTTCTCATGAGGTGGATGAGGAAAAAGCTTCTTTGATTAAATCAGTGCAAGAACCAATGCTTGAAATTGATTTAAGTGATTTAACTGAAGACACACTTTTAGATATTGAGCAATTTAATTGGGAGGTAATACAGAATGTCGAAAATAAAGAATGGATTCACAATCCTAAGGGAGAAGAAAATTATGAAAAGAACTTGGCTCAATTAGAAATAAAAGTTGAGCAAATAAACAAAAAAATTAGAAAGCAGAAAGAAAAGAAAAAAGATTTCAAAGAGCTTAAGGAGAAAAAACGAGAGCTATATCAAGAGGATTTAGAAAGATTAGAAAAAGCGAAAGACAGTAAAGAAATAGAAGATCGTCTTGGCAAGTTGGAAAGTGCAAACTCTAATCTTATACGGAAGCAATTTCAACACATTGGTTATGAGGAGGAAGTAGGCCCCAAAATATTTTCTGTTCAAACTGATAGTGGTTGGATATTTCAAGTCCACCCAAAAGTTTGGCAAAGTGCTATTTTTCTAAAGTTCATACAGGATGAATCCGTTGATACTATAATAAAAGCCAACAAGGTCAAAAATTGGGTGGTAAACAAATATGGTATTTTAGACTTTGTTGAAACCTTGAATTCTATAAAACAAAAGCATAAAAAAATAGGCAAGAGAAGAGGGAAATGGTATGGAGAGAAAGGGGCATGGTTTTTTTCAGATGAGGAGAATTGGATGATTGATAGTCCCTATAAACCAATTGTACAGTATTTAAACTACCTTGCAGAGATTAATATTCTCAACACAGATGACGATGATTATAATAAATTTAGAATTAGGATCAATAGTTGGGATAAATATTTAGCTCATTTGAGAAGGTTAAGAGCTATAGGAAAGAGGAGGTACAAAATAGCGAAAAAGAGAAAGCGCGTTCAGTATCTATATAGTAAGTTGGTTAATCTCATGAATAGAAGACTTGTAATGAAAAGGATACAAGATATGATTGCATCTGAAAAGAGGGTGTTTGAGCAAAATGAGAAAGAGGGACGAAGGTGTAAGAAGTGTTTGTTATACTTTTCTAAATTGGATGGTGATAGTTGTCCGTTTTGTGAACATGATGACTTTAAAGAAGTTTTAATTTCAGAATCCAGTATAAAAAATGCTAAACATCGTCATGCTTGTAATACAAGCATTCCACAGGCAGTGGAAGCAGCACCAATTATTGACGATTCAATTCTTAATGTTAAGGGTAAGTAAGTATTCATTATTTGAAGCACTTAAAGATGTGTAAGCGGTAGTGTAAACTGAACTCTGTATTTAAGCAGAATATGTTGGCTAATTTTTAGTGTAAATTCTGTTTTGCTCTTTCCCTCTGCAGTCCTTAGAATGAGGCCTAACAAAAAGTTGGTTTTTTAACTATTTACTGATGCAGATAGCGACGATTTCCGCAAGACGAGCCGTTGATAACGCTTTCCTTCAAGAGTCTATCACAAAAACCGAATTTGAGACCTTTCGTCAGCGTTTGTTGAAGCTGTTAAATGAGGCGGATGATGCGGTCAAAGACAGCGAAACCGAAGAACACCTCAAAGGATTAATGAAGCCCTTCTTTGATAACACTAATTTTGAAGAAGAGCACTATATCAACACCAAGGAGCGGCAGGATTTAGCAATCCACAACGGTAAAACCCGCCAGTCGAAGGTAGGGGTGATTATAGAAGCCAAACGCCCTTCTAATAACAAAATGATTACCGGGGATGATCTGAATCGCAAGGCCTTCCACGAGACGATTTTATATTACCTGCGGGAACGCATCGATAATGGCAATGAAGATATTAAGCATATCATCATTACCGATACCTACCAGTGGTATATTTTCGATGCCCAGGATTTTGAACGTCATTTTTATGAGTCGAAAACCTTAACGGGATGGTATGAAGAGTGGAAACAGGGACAAAAGGTAAGCTCGCGTACCGACTTTGTATATAACCATCTTTCGGCGTTTGTTGATGAGCTGGATACCACGATTCAGGCAGCTAAGCTGGATATCACAAAATACCGTACGCTGTTAGAGAAAGAAGAATTAAGTAGAGATGAGCAAAAAAAGCTGGTTCCGGTCTTTAAACTATTTACGCCAACGCACCTACTCAAGCAACCCTTTGCCAGTGATAGCAACGAGCTCAACAAGGCGTTTTACAAAGAGCTGCTGTATATCATGGGGCTTAAGGAATACAAAGAAAAAGGGACCCACTATATTACGCGACTGGATGAGGAGAACCGTCAGCATGCCTCGCTTATTGAGAATACGATTACCCAGCTCAAAAGTGTGAATGTATTATCACGGCTGCCGAATCGATCGGAGTTTGGGGACGATGAAGAAGAGCAGCTATTTAATGTGGCCATCCAACTGCTGATTACCTGGATCAATCGCATCCTGTTTTTAAAGCTGTTGGAAGCCCAGCTCTTCAAATATCATCGCGAAGATGATCGGTTCCGGTTTTTAAATCACCGTGACATTGAGGAGTACGATGGACTGAATAAGCTTTTCTTTCAGGTATTGGCCGTACCGGTTGAAGAGCGTTCTGATCGCATTAATACGCATTTCGGTCATATCCCATACCTGAATAGCTCACTTTTTGATGTGGCTGATATTGAAGCGGATGCCATCTTTATTTCCGCTTTGGAAGACGGATTAGAAATGCCGGTTTATAACCGCAGTAAAATTACGGATCGGGATGGTCAGCGTCTGAAAGGAGAAGAGCTATCTGCGCTCGAATACCTGCTGCGCTTCCTGGATGCCTATAACTTTAATACCGAGGGCACAGCCGAAGTTCAGGAAGAAGCCAAGACGCTGATCAATGCGTCGGTACTGGGACGTATATTCGAAAAGATTAACGGCTATAAGGATGGCTCATTTTTTACGCCCGGCTACATCACCGAATATATGTGTCGGGAGACCATTCGTCGGGCGGTGGTACAGAAGTTTAATGATGAGTACAATGGGTGGGAATGTGAAGATATTGAAGAGGTATCCCAAAAGATTGCTCGTCATGAAGTCCCGTATGATGAAGCCAACAAGATTGTAAATAGCATTACCATTTGTGATCCGGCCGTAGGGTCCGGACACTTTTTGGTTTCGGCCTTGAATGAACTAATTGCTATTAAAAGTGATCTACGCATCTTTGTGGATGAGGAGAATCATCGCATTCGGGATGTGGATATTAGCGTGGATAATGATGAGTTAAGCATCTCAGTGGGACAAGATCCCTTCTTTGAATACCGGGTGCACCACAGTTGGAAGGAGAACAATCGTTTAGAGCGTACGGTCGGCTCTGATACCCAGCGACTGCAGAAAGCTCTGTTCCGCGAAAAGAATATCCTCATTGAAAACTGTTTGTTTGGGGTAGATATCAATCCCAATTCCGTCAATATCTGTCGGCTTCGCCTGTGGATTGAGTTGCTCAAGCACGCCTATTACAAAGAAGGTACGGACTTCCAACAGCTTGAAGTACTACCCAACATTGATATTAACATCAAGAAGGGCAACTCGCTGGTAAGCCGTTTTGATCTGGATGCCGACCTTTCTCAGATTCTGGCCAACAACGATGATCTGACGATTGAAGAGTATAAACAAGCCGTACGAAGCTACAAGGAAACCGGTGACCAGGAGGATAAACGGGCGCTGAAAAAGAAGATTAACTCTATTAAGGAGAGTTTCTCAGTGGGACTTAAAGAACTGCACCCCGTCCGACAAAAACTTAAAAAGCAGCGTGAGGTACTGATTAAGGAAGAAGCCAAGCTGGACTTGTTTGAGGGCGGAAAGAAGAGCAAAAAGGACCAGAAGAAAATAAAGAAGACCAAAAAGAAAATTGGCAAATTGGAAGAGGAGTTAGAGGAACTTGAAAGTGCTACCTTCTACGAACAAGCCTTTGAATGGCGGTTTGAGTTTCCTGAAGTGCTGGATGAGGACGGAAATTACACCGGCTTTGATGCAGTGATTGGAAATCCGCCTTATGTGCGACAAGAAGCGTTGAAAGATATAAAAGATTATTTGTCAGAGAGTTTTGAAGTGTATTACGGCACTGCTGACCTATATCAGTATTTTGTAGAACAAGGTATTAATTTGCTTACACATAAAGGTACCTTTCATTACATAGTTTCAAACAAATGGCTGAGGACAAATTACGGTCAACCACTTCGTGAATTTTTAAGTAATTATCAGTTAAAATCACTGATTGATTTTGGTGATCTACCAGTTTTTCAGGAAGCGTCTGCTTATCCATGCTTACTTCAGATCAATAAAACTGAGGTAACAGAAAGTTTTAAAGCAATGGAAATAGAATCTCTCGAATTCGAAGATTTAGCTTCGCTAATTGCTGAAAGTAGTTTTAGTGTAGACCAAACAAAGTTACTTGATGAAGGATGGACTTTAGTAGGAGAAAAAGCCCAAAAACTTATTGAAGAATTAAGGGCAAAAGGGACAAGAGTTGAAGACTATGCAAATGATAATATCTATCGGGGGATTATTACTGGTCTAAATGATGCCTTTCTGATAGATAAAGAAACTAAAGATAAACTTATAGAAAAAGATAGAAAGAGCACTGACCTGATAAAACCTTTTCTCGTAGGAAATGAGATTAAGAGATACAAAAAACCAATAAATGAGTCTTTCGTAATTCTAATACCTGATGGATTTACAGAGAATAATGCAACCTCAGAAAATAAATGGAATTGGTTTAAAAATGAGTATCCAGCAATTGCAAAACATTTAGAAAACTTCAAGAATAGAGCTAAGAAAAGATACGATCAGGGCGAATATTGGTGGGAATTAAGGGCATGTTCGTATTACGATCAATTTGCGGAGGATAAAATAGTTTTCCCCAATATTTGCAATCGTCCAGAATTTACTTTCGATACTGATAACAAAATTACTAATCAGAAATGCTACATAATTTCATTAAATGATAAATTTCTATTAGGTGTCCTTAATAGTAAAACCACGCATTTTTTATTCGAAGTCATACTTCCGAAACTTAGGGGGGACTACTATGAGCCAAGCTATGTCTATTTTAAAGAATTTCCTATCCCCAGTGCTAACAATTCAGATCTACCACAGAAAATAGAATCCCTTGTCGATCAAATCCTCACTGCCAAAGAAGAAGACCCTGAAGCTGACACCAGCAAGCTGGAGGAGGAGATAGACCAACTTGTTTATGAGCTTTATGGGTTGAGTGAGGAGGAAATTGGGATTGTGGAAGAGAGTGTGGGTAACTAAATCTAAACTACGATGCCATATCCAATTGAAAAAAAGCTTGTTGTTGGTATCTCATCCAGTGCCCTCTTTGATTTAAAAAAAGAAGACAAAATTTTTAGAAGAGACGGATTAGAGGCCTACAAGAAGTTTCAAATACAAAATCGTGAAACAATACTCGAAAAGGGTTTGGCATTCCCATTTGTAAAGAGATTCCTGAATATTAATGACGTCTATGATGAAAAAGTACCTGTTGAAGTAGTTTTATTATCTAAAAATAGTCCGGAAACAGGGGTACGAATTTTTAACTCAATTCAGGAATATGATTTAGACATTACAAGAGGAGTCTTCACCTCTGGGAAATCGCCCCATGTATATCTTCCATCATATAATATCTCCTTATTTTTAACTACGGATCAAGATGATGTGAATAAAAGTATTGATCTGAACTATCCAGCTGGTTTGATACTTAAATCAGATATTGAAGATGATGACGAGGAGATGGAACTAAGAGTCGCCTTTGATTTTGACGGAGTTGTAATTGATGATGAGGCAGAAAAAGTTTATCAAGCTGAAGACCAATTGGATGCTTTTCATGATCATGAAACTGAAAATGTCGTAAAACCTCATAGTCCCGGAATATTAGCTGATTTTTTTAGAAAATTAGCCTTCTTTCAGAAGTTAGAGTCGAAGAAAAAAGAAAAAGATCCTGACTATAATAAAATACTTAAAACTGCAATTGTTACTGCTCGTAATGCACCTTCTCATGAAAGAGCAATTAATACTTTGGAGCATTGGGGTGTTTCAGTAGATGAAATGTTCTTTTTAGGAGGGATTAAGAAAAAACGAGTACTGGAAGTGTTAAAACCTCATTTATTTATTGATGATCAAAAATCTCACCTCGATCAGGATTTAAAAAATATTACTTTAGTTCATATTCCATTCGGTATAGCTAATAAAGATAATTAGATATGAAGCATACAATTCCACCATACTACGAGAGAGTAAAGGAGGGGAGTGTACGAAATGATTTTTTCAATCGAGAGGATTTCAAGGATAATTTGACAAACCTACTCTCGTCAACCGAGGATTCTCTGACATTAACCATTAATGCTGATTGGGGTGAAGGTAAAACAACCTTCATCAAACTCTGGAAGGATGAGCTTGAGGAATCAGAACAATTTATTCCTATCTATTACGATGCGTTTGAAAATGATTTTGCCAGTGATGCATTTATTTCAATTGCCGTAACTATTCAAGAGGCTATAAAGAGACACTATGAAAAGTTTGATTTAGATCATGACAAGGAACACCTCATTGATGGTTATAAAGAAGTAGCCAAAAAATTAGGTATTGAACTTGTTAAGATGGGGGCTAATACAACATTAAAATTAGCTACCGGAGGATTGTTAAAAGCGGATAGTATATGGGATATATTATTTGATAAAGCAGAAGAACTGGATAAACGAGAGAATAAAGGGCTTGTATCAGAAAAATATGATGCCTTTTTAAATAGAAGAAAAACGATCCAAGAATACCAAGAAGCCCTGGAAGCTTTATTGGAAGTTGGGCCGGATATTAAAGATAAAAGGATAATATTTTTCGTAGATGAATTAGATAGGTGTAGACCCGATTTTGCTATTCATGTAATAGAAAAGATTAAGCATTTATTTAGTGTTTCTCATGTCAACTTTGTGTTGGCTATAAACCGGGAACAGTTGGTTGAAATTGTTAAACATGCTTATGGAGTAAATGAAGATGATGCATATGTATATTTACAAAAATTTGTCCATGTAGAAACAAATTTACCTACTCTAAAAGATTTACGGACTAATGACGATGATAATTTAAAGTTATACATTGAAGAATTAGTTGACTCATTTCAAATAATAGAAAGTATTTTTGATTCTGAGGGCCTTTATAATTTGATCCGAAAATCTTGGAGATATGTTGATTATAACCCCAGATCAATTGAACGGACATTAACTCTATTTTCTATTTCTATTAGTAGCTGTAGAGAGGAAAAGAAGAAGGATTTTTATCCCCATATTTTACTATTGAGTTTATTAAAAATACATATACCACCGATATATAAGGATGCAAAAGGAAATGGTCGAATTATGAAAAAAATTAGAAGTGAAGATGCCGTTGTAGGAGGGAATTTTATAGATTATTTAAAAAATGATTTTTTCCCAGAGTCTAATATTACAGGAGGTGCCTCTAACACTGTTGAAATAGAAAGTTTGAAAGAAGCTGCAAAAATAGTTGATATGTATGACTTACCTTCTGATTTAAAGATTAACAACATTAAAGTGAAAGATTTAGAGTACGAAGTTTCTGATTGATAAGCTTGTAATTGAGGTTGAAGAGTTAGCCGGAGATGTGTTTTCTCAATACGTCTGAAGTTGAAGGCAAAAACATAAAACCATAAAGCCGAACCATAAAACCATAATCCCATAAAAACATAACTGGAACTGTCTATTATGGGAAGTATTTAACGTTTAACAAGCTATGAAATTCAGCCTAATTGTTTGACAAAATTGTATAACAAAGAGCTTAGAACCATTAATAGAGACTATAGTACAAGGTTTTAGGAAAGTTTAAACGTCAGTGTTAGGTAGGGCAAAATGTAGAGCAAACGTATGACAAATAGAGAGGCTTACCTACCTTTTGCCAGGTTGCCATTCTTGCCTTTTGTGCCATTTGAGTTGAAAGCGGCAAGAATGGCAAATATGGCAACCGTGGCAAAATTAGTGATCCGTTTTGACATACGATCCGTGTGCTTTTTTATAAAGAAACTCTTGATCGCATAACTTTTTTAAATAGTTGCGTACGGTACGTTCGGGTATACCCGCTTCATAACCATAAAAATAGGCCTGATTGGTTTCAAATCGCTCAGGCAGGGCATAAAAAAAGCGATTCATGGTTTTGTTGTTAGAAGGTTTGGCGGAGCTACCGGGGAGCAAGTGAAACAGCCGAATGGCATGGTCCAGAAAGTTTTGCGCCAGCCCAATACTTACCTCCATGTCTGCATTGGTTACGATTAGTGTTGAGCGTTTAACAATTTCTGGTTTAGTTGCTATTATATTTCTGACAATACACATAATGGCGGCTATTCGAAGTGCTATTACCGCAATCCGTTGATTATTTGATTGCAGGTACCGGCTCATTCCATGGTCTTCGAGCTCCTGCATCTTATGCATAAAGGTATCATTGAGGTAGTCCCAATGACGGTCTTCTAATTGTATGACAAGCGGAGATTCTTTCTCTTTTAAGATATTATACGTTTTGAACATCACCGATGAAAAATGGTCTAACTTTTCAGCGAGTTGTTGGGAGTTATTCGTGGGACGGTGGGTCTTCCACGTCAATTTGGATTCAAATGTATAATAGGCATACCGGCTGAAGTGTCCGTTTTCTGCATTGTCAAACAGTTTCGAAAATTGGTCAAACGTACCAGACATAAAAATTGATAGCTCAGGCCGTTCGATATACATATTATCGTTCTTTCGTCTCATCGTTGAGGGTTCGTGATGGAATCCCTTTCGTATAACATCCGTAAAATCGCCCCAATCCTGTCGGGTAGCATTGACAAGGGTATCGATTTCGGTTTCAAAAATAAGTCCACGTCCATCGTTATGGGCTAAAAAGTCATACAATGCCCGAGAGCTGGTATTGCCCGGCAGGAATAGTTGACGCGGAATAGGCTTAGGGGTTTTCTCTTTATCCTTTTTGGGTAATCCTTCCCACTTTAGTAGTTCCTTTTTACCGTCTTCAATAAGTTTGTTGTTTAACTGATGACCAATCTTTCGAGCCTTTTCAGCGATTCCTTTGCCAGATCCCGGTTTTGCTATAACAATGGTATAAAGATCAGGAGAATAAGCTCCATCTCGATGAGGAATATGTACGTTAGGCAAATGGGCAGATAACACTGGAAGGGCTGCATTAAGGAACACATCACGTTCGGACTGGTCGGGAAATAGGTCCGTGATTTCTTTTAATGCTTTGGGCAGTCTTTCAAAAACCTTGTCGCCGTGTGGTTTGGCCTGTTGCACGTTCCATTCATTGCTGAATATATCCGAAAGACGCTTTTTTCTATGTTGGATTGTGGTTCCTTTGGCAAGAATCTTTTTATACACTTTTTGAGGGTCTGGCTCTTGCTTAAAATAATCCGTTATATCCTTGCATTTGTTGTTAGTGAGCTTCGAAATGTTAACCAATTCAACATTCACGTTATTATTAGTAACCGAACGGTTAACATGTTGGGTAAACGAGTGTGCAGTTTGTTTGACAGAGTTCGTATCACAGTCAAATAGAATCTTTATAGTATGAACGTGTTTAACGATTCGTTTTAAGTCATTGGCTTGTTTGTCAGACATTTCTGGGATTTCACCGGATGCAATGCTTATAACATCAATCACATCGCTGTATCGCTCGCTAAGCATCATCGCCTCACGAGGTGACTTACAAATAAACAGAATCGATTTACCGGTTAGCTGACCTGTGCCAAACCAGGAATCTTTCGGCTTGCTCCCTTTCATCATTCGGATAACTTTTTCCCCGTTTTCCCGACGATACAACTGCATACCTGTAGGATAGGGAATAGATAGCCAGTCTTTATCCCATTGTGTTTTAATACCACAATTGAACCTTTCAAGCGTCTCCTTGGAGATTAAATCGTATGACGATAGCTGTTTTAGTAGTGGGTGGTGAGGCTCATTTGTTAGGCGATTTCGATCGTTTTCATTGGGAAGTTCAGCTATAAGTTCATCAATATCTTTAGACAGTTGGTCGTCTGTATGACCATTTGAATAGTTTGATGTCTGAATATTTGCGTATTTGGTATTTGTTTGATCAACAAGGTTTAATAGTTGTCTACCAACCACTGGTTCTATCTTCTTTACGGCTTTATAAAAGCTAATATTGAGTATTTTTCGCAGTAACGTAATGATATCACCGCTTTCGTTAGTTCCATGATCAGTCCAATAACCAGTTTTAATATTAATACTAAAGGATGGGTTCTGTTCGTCCCGAAGGGGACTTAATATTGTTTGTTGTTCACTACCATTTGGAGAGATATTTAGGTTCAAAATAGTAGTTAAAATCGTTTTAACTTCGTTGGGATATAGTTTTTCAGATATACTCATCTTATAAAAAGTAATTTCTTTTGGTTGTACGGAGATAAGAATGGAGAGGGGGATTGAGTTCCCTCTCCATGTATTTGATTAGCTCACAAAGTTGACGACATCTTCCCACAGGTAACATGGTTGACCATAGAGATGCTTACTTTCCAACTCTGCTAAGTTATCGATGTCTAATTGGGCAATCGGAATCTCCCAAATACGGGCGATTTCCTTCTTGTCGACATACATCTTCAGGTCTTTCCGTAAGATCGCTGTGAGATAATCATTGAGATAATGGCAGCGAGGTTTCCCGCTGATAAGTGAAGTAAACTCGGTGATTATTCGGGCAAATACATCACGTGATCGGTTAAGCCTTCGTAGAGCTCTGCCATCAGGTACAAAACTGGTATCCAGGTTGTATTCCTCTGGGTTGAACTCATTGATATGTATGGCCATATGTGAAGCAAATATCCACAGATCGAAATCGTCTAAATTTAATCTATTCATTGGTGTCCTCCTGATTGTTTACAAGTGATCGTTCTTGGGTTAGAGATGGGCGTTTAGCACGACGAATTCGTAGGGCTTTGGCAGCCGCTTTGAGGTCGTCGGGCGACCACAATCGTCGTCCACCAATCATTTCAGGAGGATCTATAGCTCCAGCTCTTATTATATTGTCAAGGTCGTAATAATGGACCTCTTGCTTGATTTGTTGCTGTAGGTATTCTACAGCCTCACCAGTAATTAAGAAGTGTTGTATTTCCATGATTGAGATATTCGATTAACGTTTCTGCAAGAATTACTTGCATTGTAGTCGAATATCTCAATACCGGGAGAAGTGGGACTGGATAGTAAAAATATTTTACTATCCAGATATTAGATCATCAAAGAAATAATCGAGTTCGCTTTTCAATCCTTCATTGTGATCTCTTGAATAAAACCCAATATGTTTTGCCATTTCTACAAATAGATAAAGAGTAAGCTCAAATAACAGCCGTTTTTTAAAATCAAGTTTAAAGTCAGGACGTTGTTCAATCACTTGCAGATTGGGGTGTTTTTTTAGCTTTTTGGAAAAAATTGACGATGGCTTAATGTCTATAAGCTCATTAATTCCCTCGTTAATTATATACACATCTAATAACTCGACTAAATCATCTATGCTAAATTTTCTGTTATATAAGTTGACTTTATTTTTATCTCCATTATATAACCTGAATTCAATATTTGTTAATACTTCATCAATGCAAATGTCAATGATTTCATTTTCAATTGCTATGTATTCGGCACCAGTGAGAATAAGATGTTCCGCAAAAAAACGAGGCCATTCTTCAACAGGGCTGTTAAAAAGTTCTTCTTCCTTTAATTTTATGGTTTGATATCTTGTACCTTGAAACCAGATTTGTTGGTCTTCAAAGTGGTCAGGGGTTGGGAGAAAAGGATTGATTAATTTTTCTTGCTCTTTTAATGTCTTTCGATCTGTATTTCTGGACGAGCAGACATTAAATGGCACTTTTAAGGTTGGGTAATCAGGCAGAATATAAGGAAATGGCTTGGAATCAATTTTGGAAACATTATTATAAGAGACCTTAGAATATGTTTCTCTCAATGTGTTTAAATCCTTAGAGCTATAATTTCTCAGCGCTTTCATATATAGATTATTCAAGAAGGGAGCCGAACCTTGAACCCCACTTATGAAATAATTTTCATGGTCGTGGTGCTTAGGAGAATTTTCCTCATTATTTAAAAAACAGTCTATTAAGCTGAGCACACGAAGTCGAATATTTCTGTCGAAGAGGGGATAGACCTCCTGCACATTCAGAGGTCTATGGACGTTGAAATTCTTTAAAATAAATAGCTTTCTCTTTGTCGATAAGCCCTTGACGTATCTTGGCTCGGTTGGTTTATCTTCCTTAAAATCAAAATGAACATCATGAATAATACCTTTACGTGCCGACCTAAGACGTATTGAATTTTGGTGGGATACGCTTTGTATATAGGAGTCTCTAAAAAACTCATCAATTTTGTAATCTTCGTCAATTATGTCAATTCCTAATGCTTCGCCTAATAGCTCTCTGTAATTAAATACATCGTGGTCTTTGGTATAAGTTCTCCACTTGGATTCTCCTCGAATGCCAGAGGGCACTTCAACGGAAATCTTGGCATTATGCTCAATTAAAT
Organism: Fodinibius sp. Rm-B-1B1-1; assembly: GCF_038594945.1. NCBI lineage: Bacteria > Pseudomonadati > Balneolota > Balneolia > Balneolales > Balneolaceae > Fodinibius > Fodinibius alkaliphilus. The sequence goes on along the minus strand of NZ_JBCFYD010000002.1, from coordinate 1,217,481 downwards.
AGTCGAAAAACCTGATCACTCGCTCTTGATAAATTGAGATTACTTTCGATTTAATTTCTTTCTCTTTTTCCTCTTTAGTGTCAGCCATTTTTTATCTCAGTTTATTCTTGTTGCATTAAAAAAAATCGCTGAGAAAATACGAAAAGAATGTTGTAGAAGTAATACTCAAACTGTTATATTCATCGCGTATTCAAATACGTTCTTTTAAAAAATGAAGGCTGAATGAAATAGATAGTCCTTAGACACCAAATAGACACCAAATCAGGTGTTAAAAATGCCCTTTTTTACGGGCTTAGAAGTACGATGGAGGACATAGTTCTAAAATCATTTAATCGGCCTTAAGTTGTTGGGAAACAACGATTTAACACATTTGCCTGAGTGGCGGAATTGGTAGACGCGCCGGATTCAAAATCCGGTGGCCATTGCGGTCGTGTCGGTTCGAGTCCGACCTCGGGTACTTTTCATTTCTTTAACGGCAAGCAACCCTGTTATGAAGCCCAAAAAATTTCTTACTTACGCAACGCTGATCATATTAATAGCCGGTGGGGCCATCTGGTATATTGTTAACGATTATTATAATCGTCAGGACAATAGCGCCGCCGAAGTAACCATGTACAAAAACGAAGGATGCCAGTGTTGTGAGAAATGGGCTGTTTACATGCAAGGTAATGGATATAGTGTTAAGTCAATTAATTCGCCCAATCTGTATGGTGTTAAAGCTGACCAGGGGATCCCGCAAAATATGGGAGCTTGCCATACGGCTATAGTAGGTGATTATGTAGTAGAAGGGCACGTTCCGGCAGGGGATATTGAGCGGTTACTTACGGAAGAGCCTGACGCGCGCGGATTGGTTGTACCAGGCATGCCAGCCAGTTCTCCGGGGATGAATACAAAAATAAACGAGCCTTACAAGGTATATTTGCTTAAGAATGATGGTAGCACCGAAGTTTTTGCCCAACATTAATGGCGAATTAACTGGATTATGAAGAAATCGCTAAGCATTTTAGGACTTTTTCTGACTTTCAGTGCTTTCGTATTTTGGGGATGCAATTCAGAAAGTAATTCATCACAAGAAGGCCCCACAAAGCCACTTGAGCAACTTGATCCCAGTTCAGCAACGTTATATCCTGCCCAGCGCCAAGCAGAAGCGCGTGATTTTGAAGTTACGTTATTAAATGGTGATACATTCACCTTATCTGATTATCAAGGACAGGTCGTACTGTTGAATATTTGGGCTACCTGGTGTGCACCTTGTCGACAAGAAACGCCAGATCTGCAGGAACTCTACGAAAAATATAAAGAAGATGGCTTTATGATATTGGGTGTTTCTATTGATGAGCAGGGCGAATCGGTTGTGCGTCCGTTTATTGAAGAATACGATGTAAGTTATCCAATTGTCATCGACCAGGGAGAGATTATGGATAAGTACGGGCCTACCATGGGAATCCCAACAACATATATTATTAATAAAAAAGGGAATCTTGAGTATTTTGCGGTAGGAGCACTAACCAATAAAGAATTGGAGCCGAGAATTAAAACGCTTCTCGAAGAATAGTTTTTTTAGATATTTGTTGATTTACCGTGATCTTTAGGCGGCAAATTGCCCGTATAGCTAAGACTTTGGTCAATAAATTTCTTTAGTGCTTTTGAATGGGAATACACCTTTTCTTCAACCATGATAAAGTCATCATACAAGTCTTTGTCAGGTAAATATCTTCTGACTCCCTTTTTTGCGATTAGTGAGTTAGCCAGGGATTTACCGATGCGAGCAATGAGAAAATCCTCATAGATACCAAGACACATATTACCATTTAGAAGATACCCCACACCGCCACCTTCTTTTTTCTTTTCCAGCTCCTCGTTTGCAATCAGATGGTGATCTAACAAGTCTTCTAATCGTTCATTGTATTCAGCCACAGTACTATTTTTTTAACGCATTATTTACCTGATGAAGGTAATCGCTGTTCAGCTTTTGAGTAAGATGATCAATTTTTGTGCTGATATCCAGTGGAACCGTCGCTTTATTTTCTTTGAGTATCCTTCGATAGAGGAGAAGTGCCTGAGCGTAACATTTCTGGGATTGAGAATAGGATTCTTTCTGTTTCATCTTTCCTTCTTCAAATAGCAAATCGGCTGCGGCCGCGGCTAATTCTGATGTAAAATTTCCATCACGGCAAAAAATGCTGATAGTATCTGGCAAACTTAGTTCGTGAAAAGCATCAGGTCGATCTTTGGTAAGCCGCTCAAAGGCATTGTGGATATCCTGGATAGCCTCTTTAGGTTTTTGCTGATTCTTCTTAAAGATAACCTGTTGCAGCAACTGTGTTAAATATTGAATTTGCCGCATCAGAAAGTCTTGTTGAAATATTGACATTTCAGCTAAGTCCCTTCCTTGATTTTATCTTTAGCTTGTGTTTCTTCAGCGTCAGTAGATTCAGGTTCTTCTTGTTTGATGTCAGCATCTTGCTCGTAGCTTAATTTAATATAAACAGGAAAATGATCTGAACCTATATATTCAAGCCGTTGAAAGGTTACAAGTCTAAAATGATTGGAGTGAAAGAAATGGTCAAGCGAAAACCGAACAAATGGATATTGGGCATGAAAGGTATTATAAAATCCGCGCCCAATTCTGGGATCCAGCAGACCACTGATCTTTTGAAAGAGGTTGTTGGTTTTTGACCATGCCACATCATTCATGTCCCCCATTACAATTACTGGTGTATCTATATCTTTTATTTTTTTGCCAACGATTAAGAGTTCGGCATCGCGTTCGGTAGAGGTATTGTTTCCCGTAATAAAAGGGGGACGTGGGTGAAGCCCATAAAGAATAACTTCGTTTTGACCGAATAGTGTTATACGTGTTTTTATAGATGGAATGTCATCTTCAATCCAAAAATTAATTTCGCTGTCATGAAGTTCAAACTTAGAATATAAAGCCATCCCGTACTGATTATCTTGCGGCTGTTTTATATGATGGGGATAGCTACTCTCAACTTCCTGAAGTTCATTTAACCAACATTCATCTGTTTCAATAACCAGTAGTATGTCAGGATCATGGGTCTTGATCAGTTTTTTTAGTTTATTCGTATTGCGGTTGGTCATCTGCACATTTGAGCACATCAGGCTTACTGTAGAATGGTCGTTATATTGGTTTCTATGCTCTACTTGTGGTGATGCTATGATGGTATAAGGATAGATCATGTATCCTTGGTAGAGGGTACAAGCAGCCAAGATTGATAGAAGCAATTGATCGGTATGGTTTATATCAGGGCTGTAAAACAGGTACCCTGCCATAACCATGAGTGAAAGAATGACAATCTGCAGCCGAGGAAAATCAAATCCCCTGATCCACCAATTATCCTTAGGTATAAAGGGTAAAAGAGTGGCGGAGATTAAAAATATGCCCAATCCAAATAGTATAGTTTCCAATGACAAGGGATAATTTGATAAGGGTCGAAATTACTCTCTTCTCTTAATAGTAATATTGGGATAGATTTGTTTCTGTACAAAGAAGATTTTGTAATTCAACCTCTAATAAAGAATTTTAGCATAAACCCACTTCACCGTCTATTTGCCAAGGAAATGATTCTGTAGCTAACTAAAAGCAGGACAATAAAAAAACTCCCTCCTTAACTAAAGGGGGGGGTTTTAAGATGATTGCTAATGTAAAATTGGAGAGATAAATATAAATTTATGTCAAGTTCTTGGTTTTAGCCCGGGAATCCTCCGCCATCTGTTTGTGGTATTTGGATAACTTTTCTGCTAGATCGTTATCTCCAGTACTCAGCATTCGAATAGCTAACAGGGCAGCATTCCCTGCTTTCCCAATCGCGACAGTAGCAACGGGCACACCCGGCGGCATTTGTACAATAGAATAGAGGCTGTCAAGTCCGCTTAAAGTGCTTGTTTTAACCGGCACGCCAATAACCGGAAGCGTTGTATGGGCCGCAGTCATGCCCGGCAGGTGAGCAGCTCCACCTGCTCCCGCAATAATAACTTTGATCCCTTTGTCACGAGCTGTTTTTCCATATTCAGCCATATCATCAGGTGTACGGTGGGCCGAAACGACCTTTTTTTCGTAGGAGATATCGAACTCATCTAATATATCGCAGGCGGCTTTCATAGTAGGCCAGTCACTGTCACTCCCCATAATGACGCCAACTTTAGGCTTCTCGGAACTCATATAGTTTGATCAGTTTAGTTCAGTTTTTAATTACATCAAATATAGAATTCACAACTCAGAAATCAGAATTATAATGGTTGGTTTAAATTCTAATAGCGTCGGTTAACTGTTGGGCTTTTTTGTAAGTGGATTCCATTTCGTCACCTAACAGGGTATAGTGGGCCATTTTTCTACCAGGACGGCTGTCAAGTTTCCCATAAACATGGAGGTGACCATCAGTATTTCTAAGCCCTTCGAGCGCATTATCAATTTGGGCATCACGCTCATCGGTACCAAGCAGATTAATCATCGCCACGGCCGGGGCACGAAGTTTGGGTGATCCCAGGGGAAGGCCCATTACGGCACGGACGTGATTTTCGAATTGGGAAGTGATACATCCTTCAATGGTATAATGTCCTGAATTATGGGGACGTGGTGCAGATTCGTTAAGAAGAAGCTCTCCATCAGGAGTCAGGAAAAATTCGTAGGCAAAAATCCCCTTGCCATTGATAGCCTCAGTTGCTGTTACAGCCATCTGCTGGGCTTTTTCCTGGATGGATTTAGAAACCGGTGCCGGAGATTTGACTCCTACGCAAATATGGTTCTCTTGTACGGTTTCGCAGCAAGGATAAACAACATGTCCCGTCTCATTTCGGGCAACTTGAACGGCTAACTCATGGGTGAAATCAACAAAAGCTTCAGCAACAATATCGCGACCGCTGTGCCCGCCAAGATTTTCATAGGCCACGATTGCTTCGTCAATATCGCTGACGGTTTCGTTGCCATAGCCGTCGTAGCCTCCTTTGGATGATTTCAAAACGTAGGGCCAGCCGTGCTTTTCCCCAAATGTTGTTAGATCTGATTCCTCTTCAATAAGTTTGTAAGGGGTAACCGCAAGTCCAGCATCCTCAAAGGTTTGCTTTTCAATTAGCTTGTTTTCGATGAGCGAAAACGTATCGGGAGAGGGAAAAATATTCGTACCACTTTGTTCTTGTGCCGCCCGGAGAATTGCAGAATCAATAAATTCATTCTCCAACGTAAGAACATCGCAATTTCTGGCAAAATTAGTTAGGTCATCAACCGAGTCATATGAACCGGTTGTTGCGTGTGGCGTCATAAATTGGACGGGCTCGTTTTCATCCCGATCAGAAAAAACGCCTATTTGGATACCATAGCGAAATGCCTGCAAACCCGACATGCGAGCTAACTGTCCGGCCCCTAAGAAACCGAGTTTAAACGTTGCTGATAAAGGATTTTTCTGCATCAATCTGTGAACTTTAAAATTCTAAAATTTGGAAGCTGAACTTAATAATAATTCAGCTGGGAATTAAGGAAATAGATCGAATGATTTGAACCATATATCTATTCTTAATTTTGCTTAAAGTATCGTATTTTATGAGCCATAAAATAGAAAATAGTCTACTAAAAAGTAGAAGTACATGGATATTGAAGCAAAGTTAGAACAGGTTCGAGAACGATTTGAAGAGGTGACGGCGGCAATGAGTGATCCCTCGGTGTATGATGATCCAGCTCGATATACTGAGCTTACCAAAGAGCATAGCGAGTTAAAGGAGTTGGTAGAGCTTTACGAGGCATGGAAAGATACGAAGAGCCAGATTGCTGGAAATGAAGAGCTGATTGAAGAAGGAGATGATGCTGAGATTACGGAAATGGCTAAGCTTGAATTGGAAGAGCTAAAGCCAAGGCTTGAGGAGTTAGAGGAAGACATTAAATTTAAGCTTATTCCTAAAGATCCAGATGATTCGAAGAATGTGATTGTGGAGCTGCGTGCGGGAACTGGGGGTGATGAAGCGGCTATTTTTGTGGGAGATCTTTTTGATATGTACCGCCGATATGCTGATAAAAAGGGGTGGAAGCTAAGTATTTTGAGCTTCAGCGAATCTACGAAGGGGGGATATAAAGAACTTAATTTTGAGTTAGAAGGCGAAGAGGTGTATGGCGTAATGAAGTATGAAAGCGGTGTACATCGTGTACAACGAGTGCCGGAGACGGAAACACAGGGACGCGTTCATACTTCGGCGGCAACTGTTGCGGTATTGCCAGAGGCCGAAGAAGTTGATATCGAAGTAAATACAGCTGATATCCGTGTGGATACGTTTCGTGCCAGTGGGGCAGGAGGACAGCACGTAAATAAGACAGATTCTGCTGTGCGCTTAACTCATGAGCCCAGTGGTGTGGTCGTAGAATGTCAGCAGGAACGTTCGCAGCATAAAAATAAATCGAAGGCGATGAAGATGTTGCGTTCAAAGCTATATGAGAAGGAAGAAGAAAAACTTCGCAAAGAGCGTGAGGCGGAACGGAATAGTCAAATTTCCACGGGTGATCGAAGTGCGAAAATTCGCACCTATAACTTTCCACAAAGTCGGCTGACGGATCATCGCATTAATTTAACGCTATATAATCTGGAAGATATTATGAAGGGTGAGATTGAAGAGGTTATAGAGGCGTTGCGCGTACAGGATAATCTTGATAAGCTGAATGCTGTAATGGAGGAAGGGTAGTTATTGGTTATTAGCTATTGGGGAAATTTCCCCAATAGCTAATAACGCTTGATCAATAACTAATTATACTTTCGGTCCGGCTTTGATAAGTTCTTTGCTTGCTTCATCCTCAAACTGCTTGAAATTTTTGGCAAACATTGCCGCAAGTTTTTTCGCTTTCTCATCATAGGCTTCTTTATCGGCCCAAGTATTGCGAGGAATCAGTATTTCAGAGGGTACCCCATTAATCTCTTCTGGAATAGCTAATCCGAATACCGGGTCAATATCAAAAGTTGCATCATCGAGATTTCCATCTAATGCCTCGCTTAACATTTGGCGCGTGTGGGGAAGATCCATGCGATGACCTTCGCCGTACGGTCCGCCGGTCCAGCCAGTATTTATTAACCATACTGTTGAGTTGTGCTTTCTGATTTTATCGGCCAACAGCTCGGCATACACGGTTGGATGCAATGGCATAAATGGAGCGCCAAAGCAAGCCGAAAATGTAGCTTGTGGTTCAGTTACACCGCGTTCGGTACCCGCAACTTTTGCGGTATAACCACTTATAAAGTGATACATCGCTTGCTCGGGAGTTAACTTGGAAATTGGTGGCAACACTCCAAAAGCATCACAAGTTAGAAAAATAACATTACTGGGATGGTTGCCCATGCTGTCATCTGCCGCATTGGGAATGTAGTGGATGGGATAGGAACAGCGCGTATTTTGTGTATAGCTGGTATCGTCAAAGTCGGGAGACCGGTCATCTTCATGAAGAACAACATTTTCCAGAATAGTTCCCGGCATTTTTGTCGTAGCATAGATGAGGGGTTCGCCTTCTTTTGAAAGGTTGATGGTTTTAGCATAGCAACCACCCTCAATATTGAACACCCCATCTTCGCTCCATCCGTGTTCGTCATCGCCGATTAGCACTCTGCTTTGATCAGAAGAAAGCGTTGTTTTTCCGGTTCCTGATAACCCAAAGAATACGGCGGTATCTCCGTCTTTGCTCATATTCGCGGAGCAATGCATAGCCATCACATCTTGCTTGGGAAGCAGATAATTCATTACTGAGAAAATACCCTTTTTAACTTCCCCGGAATAGAGTGTTCCACCGATCAGGATAATTTCTTTTTCAAAGTTGACGAGTACAAATGCTTCACTACGCGTGCCGTCTACTTCGGGATCGGCTTTGAAGTTTGGAGCCGCCACGACGGTAAAGTCCGGATTGTGATTTTTAAGTTGCTCTTTGTTTGGACGAATAAACATATTATGTGCAAAAAGCCCATGATAAGCAGCTTCACTTACTACCCGTACATTCAGTTGATATTTTTCATCGGCACCGGCATAACAATCCTTTACATACAGCTTCTTATCCTGCATGTAACCGGTTACTTTTTCAAACAAATTTTTAAAAACTTCCTCATCAGTAGGCTGATTTATATCACCCCAATCGATATCATCATGAATCGAAGGTTGATCAACGATAAATTTATCTTGGGGAGAACGTCCGGTATATTTTCCAGTTAAAACTCGTAACGCATAATCCTTTGTTAAAATCGCCTCTCCATTTTCAATAGCTTCTTCGTAAAGTTCTGGAGGAGTGAGGTTCCAAATTACTTTTTCGTTTTCTTCTAACCCTAAATAGTCGAGTCCAACTTTGCTGCGGGGGTGTGAATGCTTACTCATTGATAAGTGATTTTTTATTCCTTTAGCAGTTTGATGTTACAGCGAGATGTAAAAAATTGAGGGGTAAGTAGCCCTCATTAACAGGTGCTAAGTATAAGAATAATTATGATGAATATATGTCACAAATAAGGAATATGAATTCTTTAGAGGTCGAAAGCGCTTACATCCTTAAATTAAAATAATTGATTCTCTATTTTGTTAAATTAATTACAGAATAATGTGAGTTTCAAAACTAAATAAAGTTTATCCAGTTATTAGGAAAGGACATACGCGGAACAAAAAAATAGGAGAATTTCAAAGTTACTACTATGGATTAATGGGATTTATGCTTTTTTGGGTAAAAGTGGGATTTGAAAGTATAAGAGGAATAGTAGAGGTAGAACTCGGGTTGAAGAGAATGTTCAAGCAGATTTTAACTTATTTACGCACTTATTAATAAGTTTTTTAGTTGCTTGTAGCTCTTTATCACTTTTTCCATTATAGTTTTCTATTTCAAGGGCTTCTTTTAAAAGAGGATGGGCTTTTTTATAGTTTTCTCTGCCTATTTCCATCTTTGCATAACTAATCAACATTTCTGCTAAGAGTGGATGTTTATCTCCCATCCCTTTTCTAAGGAAACTAATCGATATAGTAAAGTACTTTGCGGCTTTATCAAGGTCTTCTAACCCTATGTATATATTTGTATAAGTTGCATTAAAATGAGCTTTAAAAGTGACATTTGATGGGTAATTGGCATTAATGATTTTAATGGCTTTATCAGCTTTTTGTTTTGCTCTTAGAAACTGATTCATTTTTATCAAAACTTCAGCTTGTCCCCGAATGGTATAGGCATATCTCCAATGATCTGCTCCAAGAGTCTCTTTCAATATCGTCCCCGCCTCTTTTGTATATTTAAGAGCTTCTTCAAAATTACCCAGTTTGCGATTGATGAGAGAAAGCCCCCAGAGCGTTGATGCAGTTAAATTATGATTTGGTCCCAGAGCACTATTTCTAATTTTATATGCTCGTATGCTATATTCCAAAGCTTTTTCATACTGTTCTAAAGAGATATATACGTTGCTAATATTGTGATATATGGTACCAACCTCAGGATTATTTGCCCCATATACCTCTAATCTATATTCGAGAGCTTTTTTGTATATCGGTAATGCTTCTCTTAATTGTCCCAGGTTTTTAAGAGAAATGGCTTTATAATTATAGTAATCGCTTTTTTCAATGATTGCTTCTCTATCATCACCAAAAGTGCTTGGATCTAATTTATCAAGAATCTTTAATGCCTCTTGGTAATTTTTTTGTTCTGTGTAAAGGTTGACTAGATTGTACTTTAAAGTGCGGTATTCATATGTATTGGTAAGATTATTAGCTTTAAACAAAGAATCGCCTGTTTGAAATGCCCGTACCGCTTCTTCAAAATCACCAGCTTCATAAGCAATTTGGCCATATATAGTTGGAACATCTACCGTGTTGATATTATGTTGTTCTACAGAATGTGTTATTAAATCAAAAGCTTCGCTGCTTAGTTGTCGGGCAGATTCAATTTTAGAAAGTTTTACCTGTACTTGGGCAATCACGCCAAGTATTGTTGCACGATTAACCGGGTTTAGTTGCTGTTCATTTATATTCGCTATCCCCGCATCAATGACTGCACTTACTGGAATGTCTTTGCCAGGTGTACGTTCAGGCAAATTGCTATCAAACAAATCAATCATAAATTTAGAAACTTGTTCAGCTCGTTCAGCCTGACGTTCTGCTCGTTGGGCTTGTAGCTGTGCTTGATTTCTTTCCTGGGCTATACGCCAGGTATAAAATCCAGAAAGACCAATAAGCAGTAGGATAATTCCGACGGTGACAGTGATCCCTTGTTTATGCCGTTTAATAAATTTTTGGCTACGATAGTTAAAAGAGTTTTCATGTGCCGTAACTGGGATACCTTTTTGGTAATTCTTTAGTTCTTCCAGAAACTTATTAGCCATACGGTAACGATAGTCGGGTTCTTTGCGGATGGCTTTTAAAGTAATAGCATCCAAATCTCCTTTGAGTTGTTTCTTAATTTTAGGATCAGAAACTTTGGTGCTGGGCTTGGTAGGGTTCTGCTTAAGAATTATTTGCTCGGTCTGATAGGTGGTACAATTCGAGAAGTCAAAAGGTGGAACGCCAGCCAAAAGTTCATAAAAAATGATTCCCAGAGAATATAAATCCGTTGCGGTAGTAATATTCGTTTGTATAATCTGCTCGGGTGCAGCATATTTAGGCGTTAGAATACGCGATCCGGTTTGGGTAAGGTTTAGATCTTCATCCGATTCTAACAGTTTAGAAATACCAAAATCCAGGATTTTTATCTCATCATTATCATTGACTAATATATTATCTGGTTTTAAATCTCGGTGGATTACCAGATTTTCGTGTGCATAGCGTACCGCTTCTAATACTTGTTTAAAGAGATGGATACGTTGCTTTATTGAATAACTTTTTTGCTGGCAATATTTAGTAATGGGAATTCCGTCAACATATTCCATAATGATGTACGGAAAACCATCAGATGTAATGCCACCATCGTAGAGATGGGCAATGCCGGGATGATTGAGACCCGCGAGAATTTGCTGTTCTCTTTTAAAACGTTGAATATTTGTTTCAGTAGCCCGATTCTGGCGAATAATTTTAATAGCAACCTGATGATCAAACGAATCTTCTGTACGTTCCGCCCGAAAGACCAATCCCATACCGCCTTCGCCAATTTGCTCTTTAACAGTATAAGAGCCGAGTTGTGCACCTATAAAATCAGGAGTACCTGAGAGTGATTCCAAATCATCGGTAAGATCACTATAAAAATTATTGTGGTTACCTTTGAGTTCTTCGAGCCAACCTTCGGAATCAAAAATAGAGTCAATTAATTGGGTGACTTTCGTTTTTAGATGTTGGTTGTGTCCACAGGTCTGTTCAATGTACGAAAGCCGTTGATCTTGAGGAAGATCCAATACTTCGTCAATAATCGTTTCTATCCTTTCCCAATGTAGATCACTCATAATGATAGCATGATTGATTTATGATGTCCTGATTATGCAAGAGGAGTGAAATTCCCCTTTCTTTTTTGGATATACGTATTTAAGCAGCAAATTAGCTCACTTACTCTATTTCAAACCTGCTTTTTAGTTTGTTATATAGCCATCCCCGTGCCTTCATCCAATCTCTTTTTACCGTACTTTCTGATATATCAAGGGCTTCGGCCGTTTGTGCAATGGTCATTTCCCCAAAAAAACGCATTTCGATAACGCGTGCCAGGCGATCATTGAGTTCTTCTAACTCATCAAGAGCGGCATCAATATTTATTAATTCCTTGGCTTGCTGCTTTTGTGCATTTAAAATCCCATCGATAAAAGTAACATCTTTTTCTTTTCCACCTCTTTTATCAGCGTACTTTTTTCGGGCATGATCAATAAGGATTTGTCTCATACATCGTGAAGCGATAGCCAGAAAATGTGTCTTGTCATTAAAACTTATTTGTGTTTGGTCAATCATTTTGAGGTAAGCTTCATGCACAAGCTCGGTCTTCGAAAGCGTGTGATCGGGACTTTGCCGCGACATATGAGAGTGAGCGATGCGGTGCAACTGGTCATAGATAAGCGGATATAACTTATCAAATATACCATTTTCGCCCTTGCTAAGTCGCTTCAAAAGCTGCGTAACTTCAGAACTATTACCCATAGAACCCGTAGATTTTTTTCTGTGTTAGCACGTGCCGAAAATTATATGTGGCTGTTGTGCAGATGAATAGTTAGCTAATTAACGTAAATAAATTGGTTTAAGCCAGTTGATTAATCATGCAATAGTTATGTGGTTGGGTAATAGGAAATCACAAAACGGAATTGGACTATTTCCTGCCTGGGGATATTGGATGATTTTGGTATCCCTTACAACGAATAAAAAGAAATTTCGGGCAATTTGAACTCTTTTCGAAATACGTTTCGCATCTCATTAGTAGTGGGGATTACCCCTATAGATTCAACACAGGTTATCAACTAAAATCAAAATAAAAAACTACTTATGAAGATGACACGAACTTTACTTGGAATATCAATGGTGGTGTTACTATTGGTTAGCGCCTGCAGTGACAGTCCATCAGGAACAGATGATAATGGGAATGCAACAAATGATGCCCCGTCAGCGGTAGCTGATGCAGACAACGGAACAATTAATGTGGGAGAAGAAATTACTCTTGATGCTTCTGGTTCTACCGATCCCGACGGGGATGACTTGTCCTTTGAATGGAGTTTAGATACTCCCAGCGGCAGCAGTGTGCAGTTGTCGGATGATCAGGCTGAAGCTCCAACGTTTACCCCTGATGTAGCAGGAGATTATTTGGCTACGCTTACGGTTAGTGATGGCAATGGTGAATCGGATAAGGATGACGTGACGGTAACGGCAGAGTCAACAATTGTTGAGATTGCTGATGATATTACGGAAGATGAAACCTGGATCCCTGATAATCACTACCGGGTGTTGAATAAGATAGATGTGCGGAATGGTGCTACATTGACCATTGAACCAGGTGTAACAGTAGAATTTGCCTCTGATGCCGGTATTCATGTTAATGCTGATAATTCTGTACTTGTTTCAGCTGGAACTGAAGAAGAACCCATTACCTTAACCGGAGAAAATAAATCCAAAGGATACTGGAGTGGCATTTTTATTTCCTCAAATACCGTGGAGAATAAAATAACCCATACTACCATAGAATATGCGGGAAGTAATGAAGCCGGTACGTATTTTGGGGCTGCCGCTTTAACGGTTGACCGTGCAAAAGTACAACTCGCTGATGTTACCATTACAAATAGTGGTCAGCATGGCATTCAAACGCGCAGAGACGGGTCAGAATTTGCAATGCAAAACATGACCTTTGCCGAAAATGAGGGATATCACGCCTATATCCATATTAGCCAGATTGGATATTTTGACGCAGCAACTATCTTTGATGGGGGATACGTAACAGCTTTTGGTGGAGGCACTACCGGAGATATGAATGTATCAGCTCTTGATGGTGCTAAATATCAAATCGAAAATAATGTGGACTTTGAACATCATATCGTAATTGATGAAGGCGCGGAATTTGAGTTTGTTCCCGATGCGGGTATTGTGGTTCGTAACGGTGCTGTTATTGAAGCCGTGGGAACAGAATCCAATAAAATTGTATTTACCGGTACCAGTAAAACACCAGGAGCGTGGCGCGGTATATTTATCGGTTCCGCCTCCGTAGATAATATTATGGAGCACGTGGATATCAGCTATGGGGGCAGTACCGCTATGGCTACCTATTTTGGTAAAACCAATATGGTGATCGACAATGCCAAGATTACCCTTCGCAATGTTTCTTTTACTGGCAGTGCGGGTTATGGTATACAAACCAGACGATCGGGCTCCGAATTCAGCGTGGAGGATAGCTACTTTGAGAATAATACAACTCATGATATGCGTATTCATCCGACTCAGATTGATTTTATTGATAGTCAAACCAATTTCAATGGAGGGGATGTTGAAGTATATGGAGGAGATACGGAGTCAACGGGATCTGAGACCTGGAGTAACCTGAATAACGGAACATTCTATTTCACCTCTACGGTCTCTATCGTGAAAGATGTAACGGTAGAAGCCGGGGCTCTTTTTGAGATGGGAACAGATGTGGTTTTAAAAGTTCCTGGTGGAAATAGTCCGGGATATATTAAAGCCATAGGAACATCCAACGATCCTATTGTATTCACCGGTCGGTCTAAGGCTAAGGGGGCCTGGGGTGGCATATGGATTTCTTCGGGTTCACTGGAAAATGAAATGGACCATATCGTAATAGAATATGGAGGTGGCAAAGATCTGGATATCTATATGGATGCCGGAAACTTAGGGGTGCATAGTGATGCCTATTTGGAACTTTCGAATGCAGCTATTGAGAATAGCGCTAACTATGGAATCATTGTCAGAGATAGTCGGGGCGCCCAGCTCAATATGGGTAGTAATGTCACATATTCCCATAACAGCAATGACAATTTATATAACTACTAAGTTTGTAGGATAAATTCACATTCAAATAGCCTATAAAAGCGGGACGTTGATAGCGTCCCGCTTTTTTTTTGAGCTGATTCATGCTCTGTGTTTCGTAGATACCTATGGGATACCTCTGTAAAAAAATAATCAATTAAATTTTTGAGAGTTATGTATAAACTAAGTCGAATGGTGTTAAGTATTCTTTTAGTAAGTCTAATTGCATTAGCATGCGAAGGGCCGTCAGGTACGGAAGGACCTCAAGGCCCGCAGGGAGAGGTAGGTCCGATTGGACCCGCAGGTGAAGACGGTAGTGTTATGTATGCCGGTACAGGGGAACCGAGTGAAGACGTAGGAGATATAGGCGACTATTATCTTAATCAGGATACCGGCGAATTGCATGGCCCCAAGGATAATAATGGATGGGGCAATCCGATTATAGTACTGATGGGAGAGGATGGAGCCGATGGAGAAAACGGCAGCCAGATTCATTCCGGTACTGGAGCACCAGATGCTTCTTTAGGAGTTGAGGGAGACTATTATTTGGACAAGGATAGCTATGAACTGTATGGCCCGAAAACAGACAACGGCTGGGGAGCACCCTTAAACCTAAAAGGAGCTGACGGGAATGCAAATGTGACGCGGTACATTTTTCCAGGGCATGATTTTGAGCAAATTCAGGGTAAAATATTACAAATTCCAGATATTGATAGTGAAGAGCAGATGAATCAAAATGCTTGGTTTGTATATTTGATTGATTCTGATCCCAATATAAATTCAGTTCATATTCCAATTCCGGGTTATGGGTGGCGAATGGATACTCATTATGGGGTTTTTATAGGTTGGGACCATGATAGTTTCTATTTTTCCGAGCCTAGTGTATTATGTGTTATTGAAGTTGATGGTCCGGGAGAGGAATATCAAGGAATTGAAGTAGTCCGTATCGAGGCCGCCAACACCGAGGATATGAGTAAACAGAAGGCTTCTGTAATCCCCGATCATTTGGATCCTTCCAATTACAAATCTATTGCCGACTATTATGGATTTTATAAATAAATATTTCTGATAGAGATAGGCACCTTGGATGCCATCGCCTTAGGGCGGTGGCATTTTTTATTTTGGATGAAAAATAATCAATGAAATTATAATTGATTCAAATACCCAATGGTATTAAGATCGCTTTTATAAGTTAAAATAGGCCGCTTGCTCATTTGGGATATGAATATCAGGATTTTTATCACTGATAAATCGCATAATATCAGCAATATCGTCTACTTTTAGCGTAATAGAAGCAGATTGATCCCCAAGAAGTTTATAAAACGTTTCGTCGCCTTTCTTTTGATAGAGCAAGTGATAACTCGTAGAAAAATCGAACAGAGCTTCGTCGGCGTCTCGGGAGGTATGGGGCGTAAACTTCAGTTGTTGTAGATTATCGACCGGAATACGAAGGGTATCTGTTTTTAGATCACCTTTTTTGATATCTATCATCAAGTCTGAGTCTCTAAAATAGAGAATGAAATGATAAAGAGGTTCCGATAACTTGATAATGCCAGTGAAACTTATGGCATAGAGGCCCAATGCAAGCAGTTGCCTAACGTTAAAGGGATACCAATCCATTGTCACGAACGAACCAGCCAGCAGGTAGGTACCCACAGCAGTGGCAACCAAAATAATTAATCCCCAAAAAAGATGGTTGCTTTCTTCAAATACATGCAGTTCTTTATGTCTCATTGTTATTGCACGGTGAAGTACCGATTTTATATCAGAATGATTAATAAAAGTCCCAGACGTTTAATATCTTTCGCCATCAAAAATAACAAAGTAATAAATTTCAGCGATGAGCAGTTCGGTTTACGAAAATTATGAAGCAGTTATTGGGCTTGAAGTACATGCCCAACTTTTAACGGAAAGTAAGGCTTTTGCCTCGGTTTCAACAGAATTTGGTGGGTCGCCCAACACGCAAGTTACGCCACTTTGCCTGGGGCATCCCGGAACACTGCCTGTTTTGAATGAGAACCTGGTGCGGTACATCATTAAGATGGGATTGGCTACGAACTGTGATATAGCTCGTAAATCAATTTTTGCCCGTAAGAATTACTTTTACCCCGATCTGCCTAAAGGGTATCAGATTTCGCAGTACGAAACTCCCATTTGTAAAGATGGGCATATTTCTATTACTGCTGATGGCTACGATAAGGAAATTGGTATTACCCGTATCCATATGGAGGAGGATGCCGGGAAGTCTATTCACGATCAGGACCCGTTTAATACCCTGATTGATCTTAACCGTGCCGGTGTTCCGCTTATCGAAATTGTTTCGGAGCCGGATATCCGTACGGCCAAGGAAGCGTATGAGTATTTAAAACGTATCAAACAGATTGTACAGTATCTTGAGATCTGTGATGGTAACATGGAGGAGGGGAGTCTCCGCTGTGATGCCAATGTTTCGGTACGTCCAAAGGGACAAGAAGAGTTTGGTACACGTACGGAGCTCAAGAATATGAACTCGTTTCGCAATGTGGAACGGGCTATCGAATTTGAGATTGAGCGCCAGATCGACCTTATTGAGTCGGGCGGAGAAGTGGTGCAGCAGACGTTGCTTTGGGATGCCAACAAGATGGAAACGCGCATGATGCGTACAAAAGAGGAGGCGCACGATTATCGCTATTTTCCGGAGCCAGACATTCCTCCGGTGGTAGTTACCGATGAGATGCTTGATGATATCAAGTCAGAGCTTCCCGAGATGCCGGATGTACGCAAACAGCGCTTTATAGATGAGTTTGATATGAGTAAAGATGATGCACAGACACTCACCGAAGACCGGTATTTAGCAGATTATTACGAAGAGGTGTTACGACATGCTGGAAACCCTAAAGCGGTATCGAATTTAGTTTTAACGGAGGTGCTGCGAACTCTTAACGATCGTAGTATTGATATCCAGGAGTTTCCTATTGGGGAAGAGCGGTTGGCAGGACTTGTTCAGCTTCGCGAGGATGACAAAATTAATTCATCAGCCATGACCGAAATTTATGATGCGATGTTGAATGAGGATAAATCAGCAGAAGCATTAGCTAAAGAGATGAACCTTGTTCAAGTTTCGGATAC